>NZ_JBBWCB010000018.1:0-63895 GCF_039888995.1 Pseudomonas rossensis
TGCCGGCGGCGTAGGTAGTCTCACCGACGGTGAAATTAACTACGCTGACCGGGCCGTCAACGCTGTTGGTGCCGGTGAGCACGCTGCCGTTGACTGGGGCGTCTTCGCTGGTGGTCACGGTTTCGCCGATATCGGTGAAGGTGTCATCGACCGGGGTGACGCTGATGTTCAGGGTCGAGGTGACGTCAGAACCAGAGCCGTCGGTGACGGTGTAGCTGACCGTCGGCACCGTGCCGTTGTAGTTGGCCGCCGGGGTGAAGGTATAAGCCCCGTTCGTTCCGATGACCAGGGTGCCGACATTGGCGATAGTCGCCGTGCTGCCGGCGGCGTAGGTAGTCTCACCGACGGTGAAATTGACCACGCTGACCGGGCCATCAACGCTCGACGTACCGGTAAGAACGCTGCCGGTCACCGGGGCGTCTTCGGAGGTGGTCACGGTTTCGCTGACGTCGGTGAAGCTGTCATCGACCGGGGTGACGTTGATGTTCAGGGTCGAGGTGACATCGCTGCCCGAACTGTCAATGACGGTATAGCTAACCGTCGGCACCGTGCCGTTGTAGTTGGCCGCCGGGGTAAAGGTGTAGGCGCCATCGGCCGCAATGACCAGGGTGCCGACGTTGGCAATGGTGGCGGTCTGGCCAGCTGTGAAAGTGCCATTGACGCCGGCGATGCTGAAGGTGGACACGCTCAGGACGTTGTCGATGTCGCTGTCGTTACTCAGCACATTGCCGATCGCAGGGGTGTCTTCTGCGATGGTTTGTGTGTCTGCAGTCAAGACGCTTGGGTCATCGACCGCTGTCACGGTGAGATCCAGCGTGCTGGTCAAGCCGGTGTTGGTGGTGTACGTGACTTGCGGCACGGCGCCGTTGTAGTTGGCGTCTGGAGTAAAGGTGTAGTTGCCATTGGTGCCGATGGTCAATGTACCGACGCCGACGATGGTCGCCGTCTGGCCTGCGGTGAAACTGCCGGCCATGCCGGCGATCGTGAAGATGGAGACGCTGAGAAGCGTGTCGGCATCGCTATCGTTGTTCAGGACATTGCCGGTCGCGACGCTGTCTTCGGCCTGTGTGCCAGTATCAGCGATCAGTACACCCGGAGCGTTGGTGGCCGTGGTGTTCTGATTGCCGATATCGAGCGTGGTGGCTGTGGCGGTGGAATCAGGGCCGTTGGTTGGGAAACCAATGGTCGGGTCCACCCGGCCAGCGGTTGCATCCAGCATCACGAAGCTGTGACCGCTACCTGCCGCGCCGCCTGTGCCGGCAGCCGTTGGGCCGGCCGCGGTGGCTTCAAGATCGGTGGTCGGGTCGGCACCGGCAACGATGGCTTGCTGCAGCTCTTCAACTGATGGCGCGGCTTGTGCAGTGGCTTGTGCAAGGTCAGTGCTGGAATCCGGATCGCTGCCGCTCCACTGAGTGTCGCGGCCCAGGTCCAGGGTCCGGCCGTCAGCCAGTTCAAGCGTAACGGCGCCCGCCGCGCCGGTGTCTACCTGATCGCCGACAAACAACCGGTCGCCTTCAACGAGTATGCGGCGGACGCCCTCTGGGGACACCGCGAAAACCTGACCGACAATGCTTTTGACGATGGCCACAACACTGCTCATTGAAGACTCTCCGGGTGTCACATTCAGTTGACTTCCATGATCCTGGCGGCGTGTTTGCCAAACAGTCTGGACGTTCTTTCAAGCTATTAGAGGCACAACTTTGACGCGGTTATTCGTCAACAAATTGGCTATATTTTTTCGTTATAAACTTTATGCCAAACTATTGACCTTGCGCACGCCATCCTAAACACTCGCCCCCGTAATGTCACATTGATATTTAAGCGCTGGCCCGTGCCAGAGAGTGTGACGCAGTTCCAAAATGCAACTTTCCGACATACGGTCATTCCGGTTGTCATCATCCGATGCAGCGGCACGATCTGCAGTGACTCAAGACAAGTAAATCCTGGAAATTCCAACCATGCGTTTGCACCTGCTCAAGGCTTTACCCTTCGCCCTTGCCGCCAGTTTTGTTCAGGCGCAGTCCCTACCGGAAGCCATGCAACAGGCGTTGGATGTCCATCCGGAGATCCAGGCAGGCGTTAACAGTCGATTGGCCGCGGATTATCAGTTAAAGGCAGCAAAAGGGGGATACCTCCCAAAGGTCGACCTGCTTGGCGGATATGGTCGCGAAGGCACTGACAACGTCACCACCCGTGGCGCCGGCAACAACAATCACTGGGAAACCCTGAATCGCAGCGAGTCGAGCGTGCGGTTGTCGCAAATGGTTTTTGACGGTTTTGCGACGTCGAGTGAAGTGGGGCGTCAACAAGCCACCGTTAACTCCCGCGCTTACTCCTTGCTGGGCACGTCCGAACGCACCGCGCTCACCGTCGCTCAGGTGTATCTCGATGTACTGACCCGCCGCGAATTCGTACGCCTGGCAACCGATAACCTGAAGAGCCACGAACGGATTTTCGACCAGATCAAGTTGCGCACCCAGCGTGGCGTGGGCAGCGGCGCCGACCTCGATCAGGCCGAAGCGCGTATGGCCCAGGCCCGCAACAACCTGATCACCGAGCAGACCAACCTGGCGGACGCCGAGACCAACTTCCTCAGCGCCGTCGGCCAGATGCCCGATCAGCTGGAGCGTCCTTCCGATTTCATGGCGCTGTTGCCGGCCAACCTGAATGAAGCCCGGTCGCAGATGCTGGAAAACAGCCCGATCCTGCGTTCCGCCGAATCCGACATCGTCGCTGCCGAGAAACAGTACGCAGCCGCCAAGTCGAGCTTCTACCCGCGCTTCGATGCCGAATTGGGTCGTTCTGCCGACAACGATCTCGACGGCCAGAACGGTCACAGCAATGAATGGCAGGCCATGTTGCGCATGCGCTTCAATCTGTATGCCGGTGGCAGCAACAAGGCTGATCTGGAATCCAAGTCCTACCAGTCCAACCAGGCACTGGATATTCGCAACAACGCCTTGCGCGTGTTGAACGAAGAGCTGGGCCTGGCCTGGAATGCATTGAACAACGCCAATGCCCAAGTGCCGATCGCTCAGCAATATGTTGATCACAGCACCCGCGTGCGTACTGCCTACCAGAAGCAGTTCAGTCTCGGCGAACGCACCTTGCTCGACCTGCTCGACAGTGAAAACGAGCTATTCTCGGCTTCTCGCCGTCTGGCGGAGATCAAGAACATTCAGTTATTTACTCAGTACCGAATCAAGGCGACCATGGGCGAGTTGCTCAAAAGCCAGGGAGTGGTGGCACCGTTGGCATCCGTTGTGCAGAACGACGTGAAGCCCAAGGTTCAACTGCCCGGTATGAACTGAGCAGAACCTTCATTGTTCAATTGTTAGCCAAGAGTGCCGAGCGTGGAATCAGAAGTCAGTCGAGTTCAACTCATTCATGATCCACGCGCGCTGCACGACGATCCGTTGCTGGACGGCTTGCTGGCTCTTTGCACCCTGCATCAGAAACCGGCCAGCGCCGCGATGTTGACCACCGGCCTGCCGCTGCCCAAGCAACGTCTGAGTGTTGAACTGCTGCCCCGCGCGGCCGCTCGCGCCGGTCTGCAAGGGCGGGTGCTGGTTCGCAAACTGGAGCAGATCCCGGCGATTGCCATGCCGGCGCTGTTGCTGCTCAAGGATGGTCGCAGTGCCGTCCTGCTCGGCTGGCACGGTGACGACCAGGCGCGCCTGCTGCTCAGCGAAAGCGATGGCGGCGAAAGCGTTGTCAGCCGCGAGCTGCTGGCCGATGACTACATCGGCAAAGTGTTCTTCGCTCAACCCCAGCACAAATTCGACGTCAATCACGGCACGCTGATCCCGCGCGCACGCTCGTGGTTCCGCGACACCCTCAAGCGGTCGCGCTGGCTGTACGCCGACGCCATCGCCGCCAGTTTCCTGATCAACATCATTGCCATGGCCGCGCCGCTGTTCGTGATGAACGTCTACGACCGCGTCGTGCCGAACCAGGCCGAATCGACCCTGTGGGTGTTGGCCATCGGCATCACCGGGGCTTACCTGTTCGACCTGATCCTCAAGAGCTTGCGCAGCCTCTGCCTGGACCTGGCCGGGAAGAAAACCGACCTGATCATCTCGGCCACGTTGTTCGAGCGCATCGTCGGCATGGCCATGAAGTACCGCCCCGCCCGGGTCGGCAGCTTCGCCCAGAACATCCATGAGTTTCAGAGCCTGCGCGACTTCCTTGCTTCGCTGACCCTCACCAGCCTGATCGACCTGCCGTTTACGCTGCTGATCTTCATGGTCATCGCGATTCTCGGCGGGCATCTGGTGTGGATTCCGGTGCTGGCGTTCCCGATTGCCCTGCTCATCGGCTATGCCTTGCAGAAGCCGCTGGTGGCGACCATGGAGCGAACCATGGCCCTGGGCGCCGAGCGTCAGTCGAGCCTGATCGAAACCCTCGCCGGCCTCGATGCAGTGAAGGTCAACAACGCCGAAAGCGAGCGCCAATATCAGTGGGAGCAGACCATCGGCACCCTCAGCCGCCTCGAGTTGCGAGTGAAAATGCTCTCCGGTCTGGCGATGAACATCACCTTGCTGATCCAGCAACTGGCGGGGGTGATCATGATCGTCTTCGGCGTGTACCAGATCATCGACGGTCACCTGAGCATGGGCGGTTTGATCGCCTGCTACATGCTCAGCGGCCGTGCGCTCAGCCCGCTGGCCTCGCTGTCTGGCCTGCTGACGCGTTACCAGCAAGCGCGGGTAACCATGACTTCGGTCGATCAAATGATGGAGCTGCCGCAAGAGCGCAACTTCGAGGAACGCCCACTGAGCCGCAAGGTGCTGCAAGGCGCCATCGAATGCCGGCAGATGAACTTCACCTACCCGAACCAACAGAACGCGGCGCTGAAGAACATCAACCTGATCATCAAACCTGGCGAGAAGATCGGCATCATCGGGCGCAGCGGCTCGGGTAAAAGCTCCCTGGCCAAACTGCTCGTAGGCCTCTACCAGCCGGACGACGGCGCCCTGTTGGTGGATGGCGTCGATATCCGTCAGATCGACGTCAGCGAATTGCGCCACAACATCGGCTACGTGGCTCAGGACATCCAATTGCTTGCCGGGACCCTGCGCGACAACCTGGTGTCGGGTGCGCACTATGTTGAAGACGAAATGGTGCTGCAAGCTGCCGAGTTGGCCGGCGTCCACGAATTCGCCCGTCTGCACCCGCAAGGTTATGAGCTGCAAGTCGGCGAGCGCGGGCAGAACCTGTCTGGCGGTCAGCGCCAGAACGTTGCCCTGGCCCGTGCGTTGTTGCTCAACCCGCCGATCCTGCTGCTCGACGAGCCGACCAGCGCCATGGACAACACCGGTGAAGAACGCCTCAAGCAACGCCTCGCGGCGGTGGTTGAAAACAAGACCGTGGTGCTGGTGACGCACCGGGCTTCGCTGTTGTCGCTGGTGGATCGTCTGATCGTCATCGACCGCGGGCAGATTCTCGCCGACGGCCCGAAAGCCGCCGTGATGGAAGCGTTGAAGAAGGGGCAGATCAGTGTTGCTTAAGTCGGGTTTCAAGAATTCGATCGGCCGTTATTTCAAAGGCTCCGATTCGCTGCATGGCCAGCCACTTCCCGAGGTCAACAAAGCGCTGATCGAAGATGCCCCACGTGTGGTGCGGCTGACCATCTGGGCGATCATCGGCTTCTTCGTGTTCCTGATGCTCTGGGCCAACTTCGCCGTGATCGACGAAGTCACCAAGGGCGACGGCAAAGCCATTCCGTCGTCCAAGATCCAGAAAATCCAGAACCTTGAGGGCGGCATCGTCTCTGAGTTGTTCGTGACCGAAGGGCAGATCGTCGAGGCCGGCGCACCGCTGATTCGCCTGGACGACACGCGATTCGCCTCCAACGTCGGCGAAACCGAAGCCGATCGGCTGTCGATGCTGCTGCGAGTAGAGCGCTTGAGCGCGGAAGTCGATGACCGTCCGCTGAACTTCCCCGCTGACGTGCTGAAGGCTGTACCTGGTCAGGCGGCCAGCGAGGAGTCGCTGTACATCAGTCGCCGTCAGCAACTGCATGATGAGATTGGTGGTTTGGCGGAGCAGTTGATCCAGCGTCAGCAAGAACTGCGCGAGTTCACCTCCAAGCAGTCGCAGTACCGTAACGGCCTCGCGTTGCAGCGTCAGGAAATCGACATGTCCGAGCCGTTGGTGGCCCAAGGCGCGGTATCGCCGGTTGAAGTGCTGCGACTCAAGCGTGCCGAGGTTGAAACCCGCGGGCAACTGGACGCGACCACCCTGGCCATTCCTCGCGCCCAGTCGGCGATCAAGGAAGTGCAGCGCAAGATCGACGAGACTCGCGGCAAATTCCGCAGCGAAGCACTGACTCAACTCAATGAGGCACGCACTGATCTGAACAAGGCCCAGGCCACCGGCAAGGCGCTGGAAGACCGGGTCAGCCGGACGCTGGTGACATCGCCGGTGCGTGGCATCGTCAACAAGTTGCTGGTGAACACCATTGGCGGCGTAATCCAGCCGGGTAGCGACCTGGTAGAAATCGTACCGCTGGATGACACCTTGCTGGTGGAAGCGAAAATTCGCCCACAAGACATCGCCTTCCTGCATCCGGGGCAAGAAGCGACGGTGAAGTTCACGGCTTACGACTACACCATTTATGGTGGGCTGAAGGCCAGGCTTGAGCAGATCGGTGCCGACACCATTACCGACGAAGACAAGAAAACCACTTACTACATCATCAAGCTGCGCACTGATCGCAGCCACCTGGGGACGGATGAAAAGCCGTTGCTGATCATCCCGGGGATGGTGGCTTCGGTGGATATCATCACGGGTAAGAAGACTGTGCTGAGCTATCTGCTTAAGCCGATTATTCGGGCGCGGGCCGAGGCGTTGCACGAGCGGTAGTTCTCTGCGGGGCTGATGGCCTCATCGCGAGCAAGCTCGCTCCCACATTGGATGTGTGTCGATCACATAACCCCTGTGGGAGCGAGCTTGCTCGCGATATAGGTGGTCAACTCACCACAAACCTACCCGACTAAACCTTGACCCGAGCCTGCATGACCTCCGACTCCTCCCAATGATCCAGCGCTCGCTCTACGAGCAACTGCACGCCATCGGCCATGCGGCTGAGCGCCAAGGCTACCGAGCGCCGCGTCCCGTCCACATCGTCCGCCAGATTGGCAGCGATGGCGCTGATGGACAGCAGGTCTTCGGAGGCGTTGGCCAGAAGGGTTTCGGTGTTGACCTCGGGGGCGACGGTGAAGAGGTTACCTTTGCGGTGCCTGGGCGGTTTTTCGGTGGTCGGGGGGAAGTAGTGGGCGAAGGCGCGGTCGGCGGCTTCTTTGAGTTTTTCGTCTTCGAAGGATTCTTCGGACGGGGTGCCAGAGTTGTCTGGCGGATTTGGAGATACCTTGAACATATAAAATTCCCTAAACAGTAAGTTGGAACCGCCGCCGTTCGTTTGCACGCGAATTAGGTGGCGGCCGTGCGCAGGTGTGCAAGACCGGGACTGTTTAGGACACCCAGCAGATCCGAGGATCTCCTGCGCGCAGCCGCCATAAAGCATGAGCCATGGCAATTGCGCCCTAAACAGTTTCGTCGGACTTGCACGTCCGTGTCACCGTTTTTTCAGTGACAAGGCCAGACTAGACCCGGGTTCGGACCGGAACAAGTTCACCAACACCACTACAACTTGAAGGAAATCTCCGACGGGGCTACCGGACGTTGGTGTCTGTGGTGAAGGTCACTCTTTGGACGACAAATCCGCCATCCCCTTGAGCAACTCGATCGGCAGCGGAAAGACAATCGTCGACGTCTTGTCCCCGGCAATCGAACTCAACGTCTGCATATACCGCAACTGCATGGCCCCAGGCTGGCGCCCGAGCATTTCAGCGGCCTGCATGAGTTTTTCCGAGGCCTGCAATTCACCCTCGGCGTGGATGACTTTGGCCCGGCGTTCCCGCTCGGCTTCGGCCTGTCTGGCGATGGCGCGGATCATCGATTCGTTGAGGTCTACGTGCTTGATCTCGACGTTGGCGACCTTGATGCCCCAGGCGTCGGTCTGGGCGTCGAGCACTTGCTGGATGTCGATGTTCAATCGCTCACGTTCGGCGAGCAGTTCATCAAGTTCGTGTTTACCGAGCACCGCCCGCAACGTGGTTTGAGCCAATTGGCTGGTGGCCATGAGAAAGTCTTCGACCTGAATAATCGCTTTCTGCGGATCGAGTACACGGAAATACAGCACCGCGTTGACCTTGACCGAGACGTTGTCGCGGGTGATCACGTCTTGTGGCGGCACGTCAAGGACCACGGTACGCAAGTCGACGCGAACCATTTGCTGCACCACCGGAATCAGCAGGATCAAACCAGGGCCTTTGACCTGCCAGAAGCGCCCGAGCTGGAACACTACCCCGCGCTCGTATTCGCGCAGGATGCGGAAGGTCGACCCCGCCAATGCAATCACCAGTAACAGCAGCGCGGCAAAACCCAGTTGCAGGCCCATGGTTATTCTCCACCCGGCGCCGCGTCAGCCGCGGCCACTTCCAGCAATAATCCCTTGCGTGCCACCACCCGGACCCTTTGCCCGGGTTGCAGCGGCGTGGCGCTGAGCACTTGCCACTTTTCTCCTTGCAGGTGCACCCAACCGTTGTAGGCATTGCCGGTCAGCGACATCACCGGGGTCACGCTGCCCACCAGTCCTGCATCGCCACTGACGTTTTCGCGCGGTCGGGTTTTGAGGGCGTGGATCAGCAGGAAAATCAGCAACAGGGCACTGATCAGTCCCAGGCCGATCATCAATGGAACCGGCACCTCAGTGTTGGTCAGAATCACCGCACCGATCACGAACATCACAATACCGCCCAAGCCAATCACACCGTAATTGGGCAGGGCTGCCTCGGCGATCAGAAACGCGATGCCGAACGTCATCAGCCAGATCCCGATGGGGTTGGGCACCAGCAAGACGACGGTGTCCGCCGCGAATACCGATCCGCTCAAGGCCAACAGCAGCGCAACTGCACAACAACGAGTGTTCACGTGACCCTCCGGGAGAGTCATTGATGGTTCTTTATACAGTCTAGCTGAGCTCTGAATTGTACGAATTTTGATCAGTTGTTGACGTTGTTCCGGCGGGCAGATTTCCCGCGCGATTGCGCCAGCGGGCCTAGACTTTTAGTGGAGAGAAAAGGTTTAACCATTGTCCGCGAAACGTTATTGCGGACTCCGAGGTGCATCATGCGTATGGCAAGAACTGTGCAGGACAGCCTCAATAAGGCTCACTGCGAATTTGACATCGTCACCCATCCGCACTCGGCCAGCAGCCTTGAAACGGCGCGGGTCGCGGGTATTCCTGCCGAACGGGTGGCCAAATCGGTGATCCTCGACGACCACCACGGTCATTTCCTGATGGCTGTGCTGCCGGCGAGTCGTCACCTGGACCTGAGCAAAGTACGTGGCAGTGGCGAATGGCAGATCACCCGGGAAAGCACCCTGGCGCATCTGTTCCAGGATTGCGAACGCGGCGCGGTGCCTGCGTTGGGCGAATCCTATGGCATGGACATGGTCATCGACCCACTGCTGACCCGGCAAAAAGACATCTACCTGGAGGCTGGTAACCACAACAACCTGGTGCACATGAGCGTGCCGGAATTCCTGAAAATGGTGCCGCATGCTGAAGTGTGCGAGTTGAGTCAGTAGTTTTTGCGGCGTCAGTGGCGCCGTCATCGCGAGCAAGCTCGCTCCCACAGGGTTACGCGATTCCTGTGGGAGCGAGCTTGCTCGCGATTGACTGCGCAGCAGTCACCCAATTTTTTGCCATTACAAAGGAGCCCACCATGGAATCCCCGACCCACAGTCTCCCCAACCTGTTCAAACAACTCGGCCTGCCTGATGACGCCGAAAGCATCGACAAATTCATCGCCACCCATTCACCGCTCAAACCCGAATTGCACCTGGCGGATGCGTTCTTCTGGTCCAAGAGCCAAGCAGATTTCTTGCGTGACGACATTCTGGATGACGCGGATTGGGCGGAGGTGGTGGATCAGCTGGATGTGCTGTTGCGGAAGGGGCGGGGGGTGTAAAAAAATCTGAGAGAAAATGGCGAAATGTAAAAAAAACTGGTGAGTGGTAAAAAAATCTGGGTGGACATCCAATTTCAGGGTTTTTTCTATGTTGCTCATAAAGTGTGAATAGACCAGAATCGTGACCTGAATTGAGGTCTTAATTATGCAAAATGTTCTGGCCGACATGGCTGTCAGTGTGTCTGAGTTGAAGAAAAATCCATCGGCGGTCTTGAGTGGCGCCCATGGTGGGGCTGTCGCGGTGCTGAATCACAATCGAGTTATGGGTTACATGGTCCCGGCCGATGTTTTCGAGGCCATGATGGAGCGGCTCGATGACCTCGAGTTGGCGGAAATTGTTCGCTCACGCAGGCATGAAACGCCGATCCCGGTAAATCTGGATGACCTATAAGCTCGAATTACTGCCGTCCGCACGCAAGGAGTGGGACAAACTGGGTCATACATTGCGCGAGCAATTCAAAAAGAAACTGGCAGAGCGACTTGAGCTCCCGCGAGTGCCCTCAGATTCATTACATGGAATGCCTGACTGCTACAAAATCAAGTTGCGGTCATCGGGGTACAGGTTGGTGTACGAGGTTATTGATGAGCGAGTAGTCGTTTCTGTGGTGGCAGTGGGCAAGCGTGAACGTAGTGCTGTTTACGACCGAGCCAAGAAACGTTAATAGTCTCCGACCTTTCTTATTCCGCCGCCTGCGCGCGCTTGGCGGCAAATTCAGTTTCGATCTCTTCATTGCTGAAGTATTGGCCTTGACGCTGTGATAGCCGTGCCGCGTCCACTTTCCTTTGCAGGAAATGGCGGTACTGCTTTGAGTATGCAGAATCCAGGTTGCTTTCAGATTCTGATTCAGGAGGTTTAGTCATTGGTTAAGTCTCGGTCCGGTCGCAAAGCGTTACGCAGTTTCGAATGCTACGGTGATTCCTGCCGAAGCTAGTCATGGGTCATGCCCGCCAATTTGTTTCAAAACTTGACCAACTTTCCCCTCAAATGCCATATTGATAGTTAGCAAACTAACAGTGTGTGTTTCCCCTCGTGCCGAAGAACCTCGACGCTCTCCAGATGAACATCAGCAGCTCCATGGTGGTGGCCGCCAGGCATTGGCGGAAGATCTGCCAGACCACGCTGGTCAACTATGGAATCTCCGAAGCCTGCGCCGTTCCGTTGTTGATGATCGGGCGTTTGGGCGAGGGTGTGCGGCAGGTGACGGTGGCGCAGGCGGCCGGGATGGAGAGCCCGTCCCTGGTGCGCCTGCTGGATCAGTTGTGTCATGCCGGCTACGTCTGCCGTACCGAAGACGCCCATGACCGTCGCGCCAAATGCCTGAGTCTGACCGAGACGGGTCGTGAGTTGGTGCAAGCCGTAGAAATCGAGCTGGTGCGCTTGCGCCATGAAGTGCTCGAAGGGATCGATCAGCGTGATCTGGAAGCGGCGTTGCGGGTACTGAGGGCTTTTGAATCGGCCAATCATCTGCCGGTGATCAACCCTTGAGTGGATTTTTGACCGGCATGCCCCCGGCGCGGGACTGGTTCTACGGTGTACGAACGTTCGCGGCATCGATGATCGCGTTGTACATCGCCATGCTCATGCAAATGCCCCGGCCTTACTGGGCGATGGCCACGGTCTACATCGTTTCCAGTCCGTTTGTTGGCCCTACCAGTTCCAAGGCGCTGTACCGCGCAGTCGGCACCCTTCTCGGTGCCGCCGCGGCGGTTTTTTTCGTGCCGATGTTTGTCCAGAGCCCCTATGTGCTGGTGGTGGTCATCGCGCTGTGGACCGGGATTCTGTTGTTTCTGTCGCTGCACCTGCGCACGGCCAACAGTTACGCCCTGATGCTCGCCGGTTACACCTTGCCGCTGATCGCCCTGCCGGTGGTGGATAACCCGTTGGGGGTGTGGGACGTGGCCGAAGCGCGGACGGAAGAAATCTTCCTCGGCATCGCGGTGGCGGCAGTGGTCGGCGCCATGTTCTGGCCCCGGCGGCTGGCGCCGGTGTTCAACGATTCGGTGAACACATGGTTTGCCGATGCCTCGACTTACAGCCTGCGTTTCCTCAGCCGCAACGTGCAGCCGGACGAAGTCAGCGCGCTGCGCTCCTCGATGGTCGCGACCTTCAACACGCTGGAATTGATGATCGGCCAGTTGCCCCACGAAGGCGCACGGCCGCAAACGGTGCGCAACACCAAGGAACTGCGCGGCCGCATGATTCACCTGCTGCCAGTGATCGACGCCCTCGACGACGCGCTCTATGCTCTTGAGCGGCGCACGCCCGAGCTTGTGGATAAGTTCGCGCCGCTGCTGACCGCGACCACCGAATGGCTCGACCACAAAGATGCCGACCTCACCCGCTGGCAGACGCTGAAAGATCAACTCGAAGCCCTGCAACCGTCCGCCGAAGCGTTGGATGATCGCAAGCAGCTGCTGTTCTCCAACGCCCTCTATCGCCTCGGCGAGTGGATCGATGTGTGGCAGGACTGTCGCAGTCTGCAGTACGCCATCCAGTGCGAAAGCCAGGACAGCTGGCGCGCGGTCTATCGGCACTGGCGGCTTGGTCGGCTGTCGCCGTTTCTCGACCGCGGGCTGATGCTCTATTCGGCGGCGTCCACGGTCACCGCCATCATCGTCGCTTCGGTGCTGTGGATTCTGCTTGGCTGGACCGACGGCGGCGCCGCGGTGATTCTGGCGGCGGTGGCATGCAGCTTTTTCGCCTCGATGGACGACCCGGCGCCGCAGATCTACCGGTTCTTTTTCTGGACGGCGATGTCGGTGTTGTTCGCCAGTCTTTATCTGTTTCTGGTCCTGCCCAACCTGCATGACTTCCCGATGCTGGTGCTGGCGTTTGCCGTGCCGTTCATTTGCATCGGCACCCTGACGGTCAAGCCGCAGTTCTATCTGGGCATGCTGCTGACCCTCGTCAACACGTCATCCTTCATCAGTATTCAGGGCGCCTACGACGCGGATTTCCTCAGTTTCGCCAACTCCAACCTGGCCGGTCCCGTGGGCTTGTTGTTCGCCTTCGTCTGGACCCTGATCGCCCGGCCGTTCGGCGCCGAACTGGCGGCCAAGCGTCTGACCCGTTTCAGCTGGCGTGACATTGTCAGCCTGACCGAGCCGGCGACGTTGTCTGAACATCGGCACTTGGGTGTGCAGATGCTTGATCGCCTGATGCAGCATTTGCCGCGCCTGGCCATGACCGGCCAGGACACGGGCATCGCCCTGCGGGAAGTGCGCGTGGCGCTGAACCTGCTGGACTTGCTCGCCTATACACCGCGAGTGCTCGGCGTACCGCAAGCGCTGCTGCACCAGGTGGTGGCCGAGGTGGGTGAGTATTTCAAGGCCTGCCTCAAGGCTGGCGAACGTTTGCCGGCGCCGAGTCCGTTGCTGATGACCCTGGACCGCACCCGCCGTGCCCTCAACACGGAGTGCGATGAAGGTGCGCGTCTGCATTTGCTGCACGCCCTGAGCGGCCTGCGTCTGTCGCTGCTGCCAGGGGTGGAATTCGTCGGCACCGGCGAGCTCGAAGAACCGCTTCCCCATGGCATCGATGGAGCGCCTTTATGATCGGTGACCTGGATATCAGCGGGGTGTTTCTGCCCACGCTGCTGGTGCTGATGGGCATTACGTACGTGTTGTTCCTGCTGGTGCACGGGTTGCTGACGCGTCTGCACTTTTACCGTCTGGTCTGGCACCGGGCATTGTTTAACGTGGCTCTCTACGCTTTGCTGCTCGGCGCCGTGGACTCACTCAGTCGATACCTGATGACATGAAAAAACCTTTTTTGACCATCGGTCGCGTGGTGCTGACCCTGCTGATCGTGACCTTCGCCGTTGTCGTGGTCTGGCGCATGGTGATGTATTACATGTTCGCGCCCTGGACCCGCGACGGCCACATCCGTGCCGATATCGTGCAGATCGCACCGGACGTGTCCGGGTTGATCCAGCGGGTCGACGTGCGTGACAACCAATTAGTGAAACGTGGCCAAGTGCTGTTCAGCATCGATCAGGACCGTTTCAAACTGGCCCTGCGTCAGGCCAAGGCGGCGGTCGCCGACCGTCAGGAAACCCTGGCGCAGGCGCAACGCGAAGCCAAGCGTAACCGTGGCCTCGGCAATCTGGTGCCGGGCGAGCAACTGGAAGAGAGCCAGTCCCGGGTGGCCCGCGCCGAAGTGGCGTTGATGGAGGCCCAGGTGGCGGTGGACAGCGCCCAACTCAACCTTGACCGCTCGACCATCCGCAGCCCGGTGGATGGCTACGTCAATGACCGTGCGCCGCGCAACCAGGAATTCGTCACCGCCGGGCGGCCGGTGTTGTCGGTGGTGGACAGCAATTCATTCCACATCGACGGTTATTTTGAAGAAACCAAGCTGGACGGCATTCATGTCGGCCAGAGCGTTGATATTCGGGTGATCGGCGACCGAGCTCGCCTGCGCGGGCATGTGGAAAGCATCGTCGCCGGCATCGAAGACCGCGACCGCAGCAGCGGTAGCAACTTGCTGCCCAACGTCAATCCGGCGTTCAGCTGGGTGCGGCTGGCCCAGCGGATTCCGGTGCGGATCGCCTTCGACGACGTGCCGGCGGATTTCCGCATGATTGCCGGTCGCACGGCGACGGTTTCTATTATGGATGACCACCAGCAGGAGCCCGCGAAATGAGCAGGGCCTCGGGTTTGGCTATCGCCGGGTTAGGCCTGTTGCTGTCGGCCTGTCAGGTGGTCGGGCCGGATTATCACTTGCCGGACGAGGCCGCCGTACACCGCGAAGACTTGCAGGGCGACTTGGCGGTGAACGGCAAAAATGTCGTCTCGGCGCCGGTGCCAAGCGACTGGTGGCGCTTGTATCAGGATCCACGCCTCGATCAACTGGTCCAGCAGGCCATGGCCTCCAACACCGATTTGCGCGTGGCGGCGGCGAACCTTTCCCGAGCCCGGGCGCAGGTCGATGAAGCTCAAGCGGCCGGTGGCTGGAGCGGCGGTGTGAAGATGGGCGCCCAGCGATTGCAGGAGTCCGGCGAAGCATTCCTGCTGCCGGAGAAAGTGCCCGTGGCCAACGTCGGCGACATCGGCATTACCACCTCGTACCAGTTCGACCTGTTTGGCACGTTGCAGCGCGGCATCGAAGCGGCCAAGGCAAATGCCGATGCGACTCAAGCCGCAGCCGATACCGCACGAATCACTCTGGTGGCCGACGTCGTTCGGGCCTACACCCAAGTCTGCGCAGCCAACGAAGAGCAGGAAATCGCCCAGCACTCCCTCGACTTGCAAGCCCAGAGCACCACGCTGATCCAGCGTCTGCGTGACGCCGGGCGCGGTGACGAAACCCAGGTCACCCGCTCGCAAACCCAATTCAAATCCCTGCGCGCCGACATGCCGCGTTATGAAGCGGCCCGTCAGGCCGGGTTGTTCCGCTTGTCGATGCTGTTGGCCAAACCTGTCGACCAATTGCCGCCAGGCACCAGCGACTGCGCGGAACTGCCGAAAATTGCTCAATTGTTGCCGGTCGGTGACGGCGCGACGTTGCTCAAGCGCCGTCCCGATGTGCGACAGGCCGAGCGACGACTGGCTGCCGCGACTGCCGGCATCGGCATCGCCACCGGCGAGTTGTACCCGGACATCAGCATCGGCGCGACCGTCGGTACCGTCGGCATCCTGGAAAACCTCGGCAAACCGGCGACCAATCGCTGGGGCTTCGGGCCGTTGTTGACCTGGACCGTGCCGTCCAACGGCTCCCGCGCACGCATTCGCGAGGCCGAAGCAACGACCCAAGGCGCGCTGGCGCATTTCGATGGCGTGGTGCTAAACGCCATCCGCGAAACCCAAACCGGCCTGGCCCAGTACTCCGCGTTGCTGCAACGTCGCGACGCACTGGCCGACGCCGAGCAATCGGCGCAACTGGCGGCAGACCAGACTCACCGCTTCTTCCAGGCCGGTCGCGCATCGTTCCTGGCGGACTTGCAAGCGACCCGCACCTACACCGACGTGCGGGCGCAACTGGCTTCTGCCAGCACGCAGGTTGCCATGAGCCAGATCGATTTGTTCCTGGCCTTGGGTGGCGGGTGGGAAAGCGGACGAACGCAAGGCACGAACTCCGGCAAACCCTGAGGCCGTTGCTATGCTTTGACTTGATGAGGTCGCGCGTCGAACTCATCAATCAAGGCTCGCGTTGGTCATGGGGATTCCAATAATGAAAAACCCTTATGCTCCCGGCTTCTGGTGCGCTATAGCGGCATTGGTGTTGCTGTCGGCCACCTATTTCTACGGCATCATGCTGGCCCACCAGATCGACAAGGCGCTGGTATTCCTCGACAGTGCTTCAGCGCTGATTGCCGTGATGGCAATCGTGGTGGTGGCCTGGGCTTCGCTTCAGGGCCAGCGCATCAAAAAAAGACAGCTCGAACAAGGCAAGACACTGGTGCTGATCTGGGACACCAAGGTCGCGCTGCGCCGTGTCGAAACGGTGTTCGATCGGTATTTCTGGGGCAGTTACTGGCAACCGGGGCGTACGTTCCAGGAAGTCATGGGCGAACTCACCGGCACGCCGCTGGAAAAAAGCCTCGAAACCCTGAAAAAACAATGCCAGGCGCTGGACAAGCAAGTGTCCGAGGACGGCTGGCACTGGCTCAACAACGCCCGTGAACTCTGCGATGTCGCCAACGCCATGGCCCGCGGACGTTATCAACTGGACTTCTGCGACCCGCGCTCGGAATCCCCAAGCGGCACGGCGGTGATCAATCGCGACTTCGAAGTGCTGGTCTATACATGGACCGCACGGCTCAAGAGCTTTGATCATCAATTGGATGAGATTGAAGTGCAGTATTCATAAGATGGATGGTGTATCGCTGTAAAACTTCGGGTTTTAATTCAAAAAAACTATTAATAACTGTCATTTATGACAGTGGTGTGCATCTTTAAAAGGGTCAATAATTAAAGCTCCTGACATCACAATGGAGCAAAAAAATCATGGCCTTCACGGACGACTCATTCAAAAATGTTTCACCTGGCGACAGTATTTATTTTCACGACACCCGTAGTTCAGCGCGAAGGGGAACCTTCCAGTCAGCAAGTAATGGGATGTTGAATATTTATTGGGCGGCCTACTCAAAAGACGCATCGTTCGAGTACTGGACGATTGCTGACATTGAAGTGAACGGCAAAATACTTGGGGTTGATGGCAGCCTTACTGAAAAACCACAATATGAGCAGTATCCTGGGCAGTATCAATAGCTTTACCCATCAGCTTGATGAAAGTGAAGTGCAGTATTCCTGAGCCTGTATTGGCAGGACTGACGCCATCGCGAGCAAGCTCGGCTCCCACAGGTTTAGCGCAATTTCTGTGGGAGCGAGCTTGCTCGCGATGGCGATCTCATGTCCGCCGAAACTCTCAACCCCCACGCGCGGTCCATAGACACTCTTTAACCTTTAATCATTGGGTCGGCTGGTGCGCCTGATGCTAATCTCCATCGCACTTTTATCGCAGTCGTGACCGTAACCCGTCATGGGTTCAGGGAAGACGACCACACCTTCAAACAACGGACATTGATCGGGTCATTCATGAATAAATCTGCAGGCGTGCTTCTTGGAATCGTCGTTGCCATCGGTGCAATCAGCGCTGGTGGTGCCTGGTACACCGGCACCAAACTCGAAGGTGTGCTGAACACCTCGATCGCCGACGCCAACAAAGAGCTGCAAGCCGCGCTGGTCGGTTCCAACGGCACGGCATCGCTGGAGCTGGTGTCGCTGGAGCGCCATGTGTTCAGCAGCACCGCACACTACCGCCTCAAGGGCGAAGGCGAGATGTTCGGTGAAGCACCGGTGGAGTTGCTGTTCGTCGATCGCATCGAACACGGCCCGCTGCCGTTTTCGCGCTTGGTGTCGCTGAAGTGGCTGCCGGTCCTGGCCACCAGTCACTACGAACTGGAAAGAACCCCGACCACCGAGAAATGGTTCGCCGCTGCCAAGGACAAGTCCCCCCTCACGGGCGTGGTCAATATCGGTTACGACAATGCCACCAACGGTACCCTGCAATTGCTGCCGCTGGACGTGGCGCTTGACGACAAGTCCAGCCTGAAATTCTCCGGGCTGAACCTCGATGTCGCCGCCAGCGCTCAAGCGCAGAAGGTCAAGGCCGACGGCTACATGGACAGCCTGACACTGAGCACGGTGGCTGAAGATCAGACGCCGGTGAAGGTCGAACTGAACGGTCTGACCCTGGCCAGCAACCTGACAAAAAGTACCTACGGCTACTACACCGGCTCGAATACCGTCGAGCTGACCGACAGCAAGACCACCTTCGGCGCCAAGCAGTCGGTCTTGGGTGTCAAGAAGTTTGAAATGAAGAACCAGACCGAGGAATCCGGCACCAGCGCTTCGGGGCGTGCCGATTACAAGGTGGGTGAGGTTTCCTTAAACGGCAAGGCTGTCGGGTCTGCGCAGATGGCCATGAGCCTGAAGAACCTCGACATCCCGGCAACAATGTCGTTGATGCAGATTTACCAGACCAAACTGCAACCGTACGAGAGGGCCGCCGCTGAGGCCGTCGCTGCGGGTGAACCGGCGCCAGAGCTGATCCTGACCACGGCCGAAGAGGCTCAGGTCAAAACCGGCCTGGAGAAACTGCTGGCCGCCGGCCCGCAGGTCGCCCTGGAGAATCTGTCGTTCAACACCCCCAATGGCGAAAGCCGCGCCAACCTGGTGCTCGACCTGACCAAACCACAATCCATGGACCTGCCGCCCGACCAACTGACCCAACAGTTGATCGCACTGCTGGACGTCAACGTGAAAGTGTCCAAGCCAATGCTCGTTGACCTGCTGAGCGTGCAGTCGCAAATCGACGGTCAGACCGACGCCAAGCTCATCGCCGATCAGGCCACCGCCACCGCCGACATGTTTGGCAGCATGGCAGTCGGTACGCAGTTGGCAAAACTGGAAGACAGCAACATCGTCGCCAAACTGCACTACGCCAATAATCAGGTGGATTTCAACGGCCAGAAGATGACCGTCGAAGAGTTTGTCGGGTTTGTCATGAGCAAATTCGGCGGGAATGTCACCGTCCAGTAAAACCAGGGTTTACAGACTGACGCCCGGCGTCTGCGCAACGCAGACGCCGGGCGTTTTGCTGTCTGGCGTTTGAAACGGGGGGAGCAGCCGTTAATTCAAGTCCCGAATCAGCCGCCACGCCTCATCCACCGGCAACGGCTGTTTCATCCGTTCGGCGAGCATCGCTATCGCACGTTCTTCATCGCAAGCCACCGCGGCGACCACCAATCCCTCCTTGCCGAACAGGCCGATGAAAGGCGGATGGTCAGGATCACCTTTGAACTCGACCTCATCCCAAGTCGCGGCGTGTCCAAGGTAGTCGTAGTTTTTACCGAAGTGCCAGGTCCAGAAATAAGGCACGTCGAGGTAATGCTCGTCACCGCCGAGCATGTTCATCGCGGCGATCCGTGCATGTTGCTGGGCCAGGCGCCAATGTTCGATCCGTTGGGGCTGGCCGTTGAGCGGGAAGGTCGCGATATCGCCGGCGGCCCAAAGCCCATCGGTCACGCGCATCCCGCCGTCGACCTTGAGCGACTGGTCTTTTTCCAGGGGAAGGCCGGTAAATGCACCGGTTGCCGGGCTGACGCCAATGCCGACCAACACCAGATCCGCCGGTAAACGTTGACCATTGTCCAGCCGTACCGCTTCAACCCTGGCGGTTCCTTCGATGTGCGTTGCATTGCCATCCGTATGAAACACCACGCCGTTGGCCTCGTGCAGGGCACGAATCGCCTTGCCGACGGCGTCGCCAAACTGTTTGGCGAAAGGCACTGCGTGGCGGGCCAGAACGGTGACGTCCAGACCGTATTGACGCAGGGAGGACGCGGATTCCATGGCAATAAAACTGTCACCGATGATCACCGCTCGTTGGCCTGGTTTTGCCGAGCCCAGAATCCGCTGCGCCTGATCCTTCGAACGCAACACGAACACCTGCGGCAGATCGGCGCCAGGCAGCGTAAGCGGATTGGGTGTGCCCCCGGTGGCGAGCAGGGCAGCGTCGTAGCTCAGCGATTGACCATCAGCCAGGCGCAAGGTCTTGTTCGCGGCGTCCAGGCTCGTCACTTCAGCGTTTATTCGCTCAATGCGCTGCTCTTGGTAAAAGTGTTCATCACGCAGCGGCGGGACTTCTTCCGGCGGCATCTCCCCGGCAATCACGAATTTGCTTAATACCGTGCGATCGTAACCGGCGTCGGTTTCACGGTCGATCAACAGCACCCGGCCACCGAAGCCCTTTTCGCGCAACGCCGCCGCGCACGCCGTGCCTGCCGCACCGGCACCGATGATCACAAAGGTTCGCGCGTCGTCCGCCGGTGGGGTATGAGCGTCGGACATCGGCTGATCGTCGACCCAGACCTCGTCATCGCGCACTTCCAGCGGATAGCGCTTGAGGCTGTCCAGGGCCGGCGGTTCGCACAGCGCACCGTCCTCGATCCGGTACGCAGCCTTGTGCCACGGGCAGATCAAACGTCCGTGGCACAGAGCACCGTCGGCCAGCGGCGCCCCGGCATGGGGGCATTCGCCCTGAAAGGCGCGTAGATGATCGCCCACCCGCAACAGGACAATTTTCGTGTCTGCGATCTGGACCTCAAGGCCCCGATTTTCGGACACATCGGCGAAACGGGCGACGCGGTGCAGTGCCATGATCACTCTCCAGGCAAGCGTTTCACTTAAGAGTTTGGCGCTTATCTCGAGGTTCAGCCAATTCCCACTGCCACCGAATGAACCGTCCGGCTATAGTTTGCACGCCGACGACGGCCCCACCCGCACAAGGTGCTCCGGTATGACCCGATTGACCTCTCTGAACCCTTGGCTGGCGGCCGTTGCAGTCGTCCTATGCGTGCAATTTCCGGCGCAGGCCCAGGAGCGTTTTACCCTGAACATCCCAGGTGTCACCGACGATCGACTGTTCACCTCGGCTGCCGCCAGCGATGCGCCCAATTGTGGTGGGCACAACCAGTCACCGGCCTTGAATTGGAACGCCGGCCCGGCGGGCACCCTCAGTTACGCCATTGTCATGCACGATCCGGATGGCCAAAAAGGCCAAGGCGTTGATCACTGGGTGCATTACGGCATCAAAGCCACGACGCATCAGATTGCCGCCGGCGTCGGCGCAAAATCCGCCCTGGAAGGCGTCGGCGGCACCAACAGCAAAGGCACCACAGGTTATGTAGGCCCTTGCCCGCCGGTCGGCGACAGCGCGCACCACTACATCATCCAGCTCTACGCCCTGGACCTGGCGCCGGAAGCTTTGCCCGCCGGCCTGACGCGCGCGCAGCTACTGGAAAAAATCAAAGGCCATGTGCTGAAAAACAGCAGCGTGGTGCGGCGTTATCACCGCTGAAATTTTTTCAGCCGTCTTAACCCGAATCGACGGGGCTGTCCGTCTCAGAGGATGAATGGATCAATTTCCTCCTGAGGTCAGCCCCCCATGTCCCTCCCTCTGCAATTCCTCCGTCCTGCCGCCCAGGGTTTCGCCGCCGGGTTGCTGCTGGCCATTGCCGGTTGCGGCGTTTCATCCAAGCCTGATTCCGCCTCGACTCCGCCACCGGCTCAAGGTGCGCTGCCGGCTGAAGTAGTGGTGCGCAGCGAGGCTGTCATGGCGGGCTCCTCGATGGCCAAGCGCAGCGTGCGTCCGGCGCCGAGCTATGCGCCGCTGCCCGCGGGCGAGGCATCTGCGCAGGGATATCGGGATGAGCAGCGGGAACAGTATCAAGCGCTGGCGGATAACCCGATTCACAGCGTGACCGAAGCGCCCGTCTCGACCTTCAGCGCCGATGTCGACACCGGTGCTTACGCCAACGTCCGCCGCTTGCTCAATCAGGGGCGCCTGCCACCGGAAGGTGCGGTGCGACTGGAGGAAATGGTCAATTACTTTCCCTACGATTACGCATTGCCCACCGATGGCTCGCCCTTCGGCGTGACCACAGAGTTGGCGCCGTCGCCGTGGAACCCGCATACCCGATTGTTGCGCATCGGCATCAAGGCCTCGGACCGCGCGGTAGCGGAGTTGGCCCCGGCGAACCTGGTGTTTCTGGTGGACGTGTCCGGCTCCATGGACCGACACGAGGGGTTACCGCTGGTCAAAAGCACCCTGAAATTGCTGGTCGATCAATTGCGCGAGTAGGATCGGGTGTCGCTGGTGGTTTACGCCGGCGATTCGCGTGTGGTGCTGGAGCCAACGTCCGGACGCGACAAAGCGAAAATTCGTACAGCCATCGAACAACTGACCGCCGGCGGATCCACCGCGGGGGCGTCAGGCATCGAACTGGCTTATCAGATGGCACAGCAGGCGTTTATCCACAAGGGCATCAACCGCATCCTGCTGGCCACTGACGGTGACTTCAACGTCGGCATCAGCGACTTCGACAGCCTCAAGCAAATGGCTGTGGATAAACGCAAGACCGGCGTTTCCCTGACCACATTGGGTTTTGGTGTGGATAACTACAATGAACACCTGATGGAACAGTTGGCCGATGCCGGCGACGGCAACTATGCCTACATCGACAACCTGCGCGAGGCGCGCAAGGTGCTGGTGGATCAACTCGGCTCGACCCTCGCGGTCGTGGCGAAAAACGTGAAGCTGCAAGTGGAGTTCAACCCGGCACAGGTCAGTGAATATCGGCTGTTGGGGTATGAAAATCGTGCGTTGAAGCGTGAGGATTTCAGTAACGACAAGGTCGATGCCGGTGAAATCGGCGCAGGGCATACGGTGACGGCGTTGTATGAAATTGTGCCGAAGGGCGAGAAGGGTTGGCTGGAGCCGCTGCGGTATGGCAATCCAGGGGCCGCTGTTTCCGAAAAGACTGGGGAATTGGCGATGTTGCGAGTGCGCTATCAGTCGCCTGAGGGTGGGAATAGTCGCTTGATCGAGCGGCCGATCGTCAGCGGTCAGGTCGGCAAAGCCAGTGATGACCTGCGTTTTGCGGCGGCCGTGGCGGCGTTTTCCCAGCAGCTCAAGGACGGGCGTTATACCGGCGATTTCAGCCTGAAGGACACCGAGGCTTTGGCGCGCGGTGCGCGGGGCGAGGATCGATTGGGTCTGCGGGCAGAGTTCGTGCAATTGGTGGAGTTGGCGCAAAGTCTGCGAACCACGACCGCATCCAATAGTGAGCCGCTTAAAGGAGGCTACAACTGAAATGTCTGCTCCTGAATCGAGCGACGAATCGCTGCTGTCCCGTTATCGCGCAGGCGACGGGCCGGCGTTCGAGATTTTGTACGCCCGTCACCGCCAAGGGCTCTACCGATTCCTGCTCGGCCTGAGCGGCAAGTCCGAGCTGGCCGAAGAGGTTTACCAGGACACCTGGCTGAGCCTGATCCGCAGTCCCAGTCAGCCACAAGGCCGGGCGAATTTTCGTACCTGGCTCTACCAGATTGCCCGCAATCGACTGATCGATCACTGGCGCAAACACGGAATCCACAACCCCTTGCACGACAGCTATGACGAACAGATCCACGCGCTGAGCGATGACGCTGCTGATCCCGAACAACTGCTGAGCCTGAGCCGCGACAACCAGCGCCTCGAAGCGGCCCTGCAAAACCTGCCTGCTGACCAGCGCGAAGTGTTCCTGCTGCGCGCCCATGGCGATCTCGACCTGCCGCAGATCGCCACCCTCACCGAAACACCGCTGGAAACCGTCAAAAGCCGCTTGCGCTACGCCCAGCAAAAACTGCGTCGGCTGCTGGCCGAGGAGGTACTGACATGACTGACGCCCGTCCTACGCCAGAAGACGAAGTGTTGAAGCACTACCGTGAACACGCGACCGACGAACCACCGGCCCATCTCGACGCCTTCATCCTGGCCACCGCACACCGTGAAGTCCCTGTGCAGAAACCTGGTCTGTGGAAACGCTGGGTCCAGGCCTGCCAGAAACCCCGTTGGCAAGTTGCATTTGCCAGCCTCGTCGGAGTGGCCCTGATGCTTGCACTGGTGCAACGCACGGAGGAGCAATCGCCGAGTTACGACTTCGCTACTGCACCCAAAGCGTCTGCGCCGGTCGCCAAAAAAGAAGCCGCAGAGGTATCACCTTCGGTTGCCCGCTCGTTGGCTGCCCCGGCCGGCGCGATGTCCGCCCCCGCCCCCGCGCAGAGCGAATCGATCAGCGCTGAAATGGCTGACGAAGCGAAGGTCAGCAAACGCCCGGCGATAGCTCCGGTAAAGTTTATCGACGATCAATTAAGGGAAGTGATCCGCCTGCAAAAGGCTGGTCAGGCTCAAGCGGCCGCTGACCTGATGGCGACATTGCACAAACGCTTTCCCAAGGAAAATCTCACGGCCAGACTCAAGGATTTGCAGAAAAACTGAGAGGCAGAGCGGTCAGTCATTTGGCATCGACACCCGAAAGCGCGCACTATCGGCCTATAGCCGATGCGTTGGAGGAAGCCATGGCGAAAAAAATCGACCGCATCGCCCAAATGCTCAACTGCCCGGTGAAGGGTCAGGAATTACGGCGAGCGGTTACTGAGAGTCGTAAGGAGTTTCTGCTGGCGAAGCAGGAAGAGGAAGCGCTTGAGGAAGACGTTCTTGATGATGAGTTGATCGAGGACGAAGAGGATGATGAATACGACGAGTTTGATTGGACCACCGAGTGAAAGCGGCACTCTGAAAGCACTACTCTTTCAAATTGCAGACCCCGACAAATCAGGACCCGCAATTTGAATGGTGGGTTGCCGCTATTCTTTTGTTTTGTCCTTCCGCGAAGGTTGGTCTCGCGTCAGCACTTTCACAGCGTCATCTACCAACGCCTTACTCAGCGCCGTCAGATAATGTGCAGCCCAGGCATGACGATCGCTTTCTTTGTCGTAGGCTGCATCTCTGGTCAGTGCCTTGGCAAGGAACAGAAAGTCGGAAGCCATGCCTAGCGCGTCGCCGAGAGGCACATCGCGAGTGACGTGGAATACTGTCTTGTCCAAGCAGTAGATGGCAGGCGTTAAGCCGATGGTTTTCAGCTCTGATGGGTCGGTCATTTGCCACCTCCGTTGATGGAGGTGTGTGGGGATTGCGATTCGAAATCGCGTTGGGGGATGAACCAAGTTTCGTACGGATTGATGCTGCGCATGGTTCACTTCCTTGATTTAAGAAGTTGCCGCGCATTCGATACCAAGCGAATGGGTGGCAACTGTGCGCAGGTTGGTAAACCGGGGAATCAAGGAAACCGGCACGTCCGAAGACGTCCCACGCACAGCCGCCATAACACAAGATCACAGGCGAAAAAAAACGCCTGCAATCGTGTTGGGGGCGCTGTTGCGCCTTATTCCATCGGGTTACCAAGCCCGGTCGCTGAATTGGCAGCGACGGCGGAAGGGTATCGCGCAGGCGGATCTCCTGCAACCTCGGATATTGGGTGAATGGCAACGGCGATTGTCAGAGCACCAGTGGTCGCTGACTACCCAAGAAACTACCCAAGAACTGCCCAAGAAACTACCCAAGAAATTTAGGAAAGCCATCGGGCGCCGGAGTCTGACGCGTGCACCCAAATCGAACCGTCAAGTTTTCCTTGACGGTTGCATCGGAACAACCAGCAGTTGCCGAGATGCCCTCACCCCTTATAATCACCAACAACACGGCCCCTGTCGGTTGATGCGCTCCGGTGCTGAGACTGCTCAGGGGTTTTTTGTTGCCTGGCTCCTTTCACTGATCAGTCATTTTTCTTACGGTATCGATCGATCCATGTTGCTCCAAGCTGAATTCACGGGTAGAACCGCGTGATCTCGCAAGCGACTGGTTCACCAAAGTGTTGGGCACCATCCTTGCCCTCTGCCGCAGTTGTAAACTTTAAGTTGACAACTGCCCCTTTAGCCCTCTGCCAATAGGCTAATCCAGCCGTAAATGCGAATCGGAGTTGTGCTTGGTGGCCTGATTACAGATCGCCCAAAATTCAGCTGATTCACCTTGGCTCTCCAAGCAACGCCCACAAAAAAGCCTCAGATCTTGCGGTCTGAGGCTTTCTCGTTTCTACGTATGGTCCAGGCGTCGTTTGAACTGGCGGCTAGGAGGCCCGGTTTATATGGGTTCTAGTGGCAGTGTTTCTGTTAGGCATACACGTGGGCATACACGCTGCCCTCTGCTGACGCTGATTGTCTGGCACATTCACCATTCATCGCGTCTCTTAACTGGTGATGCTGACCCTCGTTAGGCCAGTGAGCGGAGATCCGCTTCGAACGCCTCATAACTCACCCACCCTAGAAGGGCCACGACCTCAAACGCAAGATTCTGGGTTTCGTAGAGAGCAAATTGTTGACCAATTTGTGCTGTGAGCAGATCGAAACAATTCCTAATCGGTGGGCGAGGCTTACCTTCCTCCCAGTGTAGAGATTGATTCCTACCATGCCAGATAACCTGCTTTAACACCTGGGTACCGATTGCATGACCGTCAGGACAAGCATCCACGCTCGAGTGAGTGATTGATATTCCTTGCTTAGCGTACTGCAACAGACTGGCCGCCATTGAAGATCGTGAAAATGCTCGAGCCGAGAGCCGTTCGTTTGCTTGGGTGAGGTGATCCGCTACCCCGTGACGCTGTTTATCTGGGCCAAAGTAGGTGGCCCATTGAATCCCTGCACTCGCCATAACGTCATCAGGGTCTTCAGAATCAATCCAAGCGGAGGCTCTCCGGTAGCCGTCACGAACTTCAACGTTGAGCCTCACGACTTGAGCCTGAAGCTCTTCAACCTGTTGATGCTCTGCCCAAACGAGACTTATAACCGAGCTGGCAGCATGCTTAATTTCTGAAAGGTAAGAATTGATATCCATCGTTCTCGTTTCTCCATTGCCCAACGGAAAGCTTCGGTTTTTCTGACCGAGAGTCTAATCACAACTCTGCTCAAAAAGCCGCTCCCGGATCGTTGAGTTTTGTAATAGAGGCAAGAGGTCAGACTGAAGGATAGAAGGTGCAGAATCTGCTGGGGCCCCTGAGGAATTCTAACCAGTACGGGGTCGGAAACCCGCGTGACTGAGTTAGTGGGAGACTTCCAAAGTTACTGAAATTTCAGTCATTGAAATTGAAAGAATTCGGTTGAAAAAGGGTCATCGTTACCGTATCGGTAATGATGACCCTTTGTGTTGCTGATTACGCACACGCCGAGCTGTCAACCGAGTCAACCTGTCAACCAATGTAGAAAAATCAGCCACTACCAAGATCGCGCGGGTTCTTTGCCCCGTGTCCATCCGAAATGCCGAGGGTCCCCTCCGACATCCCAAGCCATAGTGCAAATGCACTGGTGAACAGCAGTTCACCCGGTTCACCTGTTCACTAAGCTGGGCATTTTTCCGCTAACACGATCACGCGGGTTTCCGACCCCGTATATGTCTCTTTTGCTCAGGGGCCCCCGTCTCCTGCCGGAATATCTTCGCTGGTGGAACGCGTTGCTGATGGGGGGCGGGGCGGATGTACAGAAAACGACGTGTAACTGGTGTTACAGGTGTAGCGTTTCTATTCAACCTATTGATTTTATTAGATAAAATAGACGTTACTCTGGCTCGCGCCCCCCTGAGGTTCTCGGTGTAACAATTACAAAAGGTGTAACGTTTTTAGCTTGCGTGCTGAATCGGACATGGTCCGCAGCCGGTCACACAGCACTGTGCGCCTCAATAAGCGGACGGCCAAATACAGATGCTTTTTGCTTACTCTTCATACTGATTGATAGTGTTACCGGCTGCCATGGCGCCAATCGATCAACCGAGAAAAACGAGATCCGTTCTCCCATCACGGATCGACGGTAAGTCCAATAAACCCTACGAAGGTTATCTGTGCATCCCTATGGCCTTCTGCCGGTATTCAAGGGAGCGGGCTGTACCGGGTATCATTTGCAATCTAAGGAATTGCACTTACACGGATAAGGAATCAAGGATTGAGCGGCTACGTGCCAAACGCCCACAAGGGCCACCGCTACAGCGGCGTAGAACCTGTAGACACTCATGCCCAGCGTTGGGCTGAGTACAACGACATTCCCACCAAAGACCACCCCAAACCAAACAGTTTGGGGTGTGTGTTCGCCAAGAGCTGCGATCTGCCTGACGGTGTGATCGATCACAAAAAACCGTCTGGCTTCATCCCTGTTGAGAGGGTAGGCAATTACGGTGAGTTCGCCATTCTCGGTGGCCGTGAAACGGACGCACAGGGAAACATTCCACTCAAGAAAATCAGCGGTTCACTACCTGCAACGCTGGGAACGCTTCTTTTAGGCGGGGCTGCCGCATCAGCCGCTACTGTCTCCTGTGGTGGTTTGTGCACTACTGGTGCTGCTGTAGCCACTGAAACTGCTGCAACTGGGGCCGCTGGTGGAACCGGGGTACTCACTGCGGGTGTGGCTGCTGGTACTTTGGCAGGTATTGTCGCCATGATGTGGCCGTCGAGCCTGGGCGATAGCAGCCTGTATACAGACGAACAGCTCAAATCCCTTAAAGAAGGCCGCACACGCGTTCGGATACATGTCGAACAGCAAGCAGATGGCACCTTGAAGGGATACGGGTACAACACTCAGAAGCGCACCGACTGGGAGATGATTCCGGTGGTGCAATTCGTTGAGCAAAGTTCTCAGCAGGTGGCAGACTTTGGCAACGGGGTAACGCTGATTTGGACGCCAGCCATTGACCCATCCAGCACCTCAGGAATTCCACCGTTAGAGGGCGCACCCCAAACACCCCAAATATGGATTTATCCGCCTACGGAACAGGCAGATAACATCATCGTCAGCCCGATCTACCCCGATGAATACAAAGACTTCATCCTTGTGTTCCCGGCTGACTCCGGTATCTCGCCGCTGTACATCGTTATCAGTGCCCGTCATGCGCCGGGGATAGCTACAGGGAGGGGCGAGGATGTAACAGGGGTCTGGCTCGCAGATGCTGGTGTCGGGCTTGGTGCGCCAATCCCTACGCGGATAGCGGACGCATTGCGAGGCCAAAGTTTCGGAACGTTCGATAGCTTCAGGCGGGCTTTTTGGAAAGCTGTAAGTAACGACCCGGAGTTACTTAGCCAACTGAGCGAGGACGATCAGGCGCGTGTGCTAACTGGTAATGCGCCTACGGTTCGATTCAGAGATTCGGTAGGAAAACGGGTGACGTTCGAAATACACCATGTCGAACGAATCGTAGACGGTGGGGCGGTGTACGACGCGGATAACTTGAGGGTGAATACCCCACGAAACCACATTGACCTTCACAAGAGAAAGTAGGCACAACATGGAAGATATTTCTGATTTTACCGAAGTCGAATTCATCGCCTTCATCAAAAACATACGAGTCGTTAACAAGGGCGGCACGGACGATGAGCTGGGTGAATTGCTTGAACAGTTCAGCAAGCTCGCGGGCCATCCAGATGGTTACGACCTTATTTTTCACCCAGAACCCGGTGCGGACAACTCTGCCGAAGGTGTCACTAGGACGGTGAAAGAATGGCGCGCTGCTAACGGTCTATCGGCATTTAAAAAGGACTGATTCAGGTCTTGGCCCATTACGCGACGCTAGCTGCCAGCCCACCCGGTAAATGCTGCGTTTATTCAGAAGGATTGCAACATGCATGGATTGGGGCAGGGCGCACTGGTGGCTACAGCGGCAGCAGGTAGAGCACTCACGCTGGCGTTAATGCACCCGTTCCCCCTGCAAGTGAGCTGCATCCGTTTCTCGGCCGACTCCCAGCCGTGACCGGCAGATAGCGGCCAGAAGCGGACAATTGCTGCTCTTAAAACATCGACTAGCATCAAAAAACACTTTGGCCGGTGGCACCTATGGATTCACAATAAGGCATCAAGCCAAAGCTAAGCACGTCGATAGTACTGTTGCGGGGCGACTGACACCACAATGCTACTGATATCATTTTTTGGGAGGGCAAATGCCAGCAACTTTAGTGGGGGACCTATCAAGCGGAGAAGTTATTTGGCGCTACATAACACTTGATAGACTTGTCAATATTTTAGATGATAAAGCACTATTTATGTCTAGTTTGGGCGCATATAGCGCAAGTGATCCTTATGAGGGGTATCCTCCACCTGGCGTTCTTAAAATCGTCAAGGATAAATGCCCACCCTCTTGGTATTTGTCGAATGAGAATAATTTGTCACAAGATCTAAGTGATTTTAAGGTCTTCGCTAAGATGTTGTTCCAGTCGAGGGTGGTATCCTGTTGGTATCAAGGTGATGAAGAATCGGAAGCCATGTGGAAGCTTTATGGCGATGCTGGAAAGGCAGTCGCGATCCGCACAACGGTAGGACAACTTGCAAATGCACTCGGCGCCGAGTTCGACGGTAAGATAGCAAGGGTTCGATACATCAGTTATACGCACACGACGCAAACGGAATACGATGCAGTGATGAGCGCATACGATCAGAAAGCTTTTCTTGACCCTATTTACAAGAGAAGCTCTTATGCTCATGAAAGAGAAGTGAGGGCATATATGCACGTTAAAGGGGCTCAGCTAAATGACCCTGAAACGTTCAGGCCGCACATGGCTCCTATTGATTGCGTTGCGATGATTGATGAAATTGTTGTTTCTCCATTTTGCAGCACGTCATATGTTAAAGCAACTAAAGCTGTTGCTCGCCAATTTGGATTTGAAGATAGAGTTAGACAATCAACTTTGCTATCTGACCTAGAGCCGATTTATTCGAGAATCGAATTATCTGTTGGGCGTTGATCAGCTATTTACAGTCCGACGTCAAAAAGGGAGATAGATTTATTTAACAGATTTATTTTGATTAATAGATCTATCACCTTTGTCCAAAATAATGCCTAAGCAGATATGTGGCTATAGCTATTGAGGATTCTGGCAAGCCGTGATGGTATCTGTTTTTTGGCGTTGGATACTGAACAGATTTCGAAAGGTACACATCGGCTGCCGAGCTGCTGAATCACCCCGTGATAATAATCTCGGAACGATATTAGCCTTTCATTCGGCAGGTCAAGGGCTATGCAAAATATGGAATTTAATCAAATTGAAAGCATACCTAGACACCAATATTCTCAGACAAATAAAAAAAATTCCAGAATCAGAAAAAATTGAGCTGATATGCTCGCAGCTTGGCATCATGGAACTGATCATCGGGGATGACATCAGAGCGAGAGTTTCTTATACGAAAATCTGCCCTTGCTAACATACTGGCAAGAAATATTTCAATAGTTTGGGAGTCTATTGCGACCTTACAATCTAAAGCCTTCGCCCTGAATATTCCTGACTATGATGTACCCGCAACTAAAGCACTGATGGAAGAAGTCATTAAAACAACAACGCTTGCCGAGGCAAATAATATCGAGATTGATCTCGGTGGGAACACCTACACTATCAGTACATTTACACGGCATGATGAATCACTCATGGATGATAGCGTCTTAACTTTAAGTGGGACGTTATCAACGCCGAAGGAAGATCGTAGGTTTCTCAGAGAGAACCCCTATACCCCCGCGCTTATTCGAGTCTACTCGGATATTACGATAGTTAAGTTTCTCTACGGCCTCGGCATCGAAAAATTCTCCCCGGAATACATGAGAGCCATTCAGCACTACAGCAAGTGCAGGCCATTGACAAACTACATCCACTGCTTGACAGCTTATACTATGGATGCAATGGAGAGTGGAAACCCGCCCGGCAGAAATGATGGGCATGATATAGGACATTTGGCTTATAGCGACGACGTCGATTTATTCATATCTGATGACAGAATTTATCAGCGTCTACAGCAGGACTTGTTCACCGTGAAGTTTTTGAAATTTGATGATTTTATTTCCCAATACTTCTAGTTCCAGAAAATAGCACCGATCAAGTGACGCGTGAGGGCGCAGTTATTGATCGGATTGCCAGTTAGTTGTCCTTCGCTAAGGGCAGCTATAAGTCTAGGCTGTGTGAAAACATTTTATTGCGAGTTTGACAGGTAGAATCGCAACGAAAGTTGCGTTTCTACGCAAGTTTTAGGTCTGCTGCCCAACCCGACACCGGTAGATGTTGCGTAGCAACACAGACTTCAGAACAGTGCATGCATTCTCACGACCGATTGCTGCCTGTCGCGAAGGGCTAAAATCGAGTCAAAACGTTCATTCTCGATAAAAAATATAACATTGTGATTGGTTGACGGCTAATGAGTGATCGCTTGGTATTCGAGTGGCAGTCCAAATGTGTCGCGCAAATACTCGATATATCTAATCTCTTCTGCGCTTGCCACGTTTGAGCCTACGATCACTAATTTCGCGGCGCGCTGATGGCCAGGCCAGTATGAATACTCCAATATTTGACCCAGTGCTTGTCGAATGCAAGCTCTCGCAGTGGATGCTGTCTTTATTTCATAGAACCAATAGCTATCTCCTTGTTTTACTACAAGGTCTATGCTGAGCCCGTTTGCATAAATTTCGGTGCCGACGTTTTCCTCTCCGTAAATATTTGAAAGTTCGCTATATAAATTGCTCTGATAATCGTTGTGTTTCAGTCGAATATCCAACTCTCTTTCAGTTAACAGTCCTGAAGTTGCTGATGGTTTTTTTGTGCAGCCCGCGCTGAACCTAAAATCGAAAAGCTTCTCTTTGATAGCGACACTGGGGTGACCACCCTCCGTGAACAAATAGATTGGGAGCAACCGATCAAGGGTTTCCAATATCAGGTCATAATCAATTCTGCTCTTCTCCAACCTCCCTCCAAGAAATATAAAAACACCTTCTCTTACTCGTTCTTGAGGAATAGACGAGGGCATGTACTCAGTGCTTCGGCCATCACCTTCGTAGTGCCACATTCGCAAGTCTGAAAAATTCTCGCAATATTCGTTTAGATACTCATTGAATAGAGCTATTTTGGGGATCAGTATATCTATGCTCGGGAGAGACTGGCTGCACTCTAGAGAAAACGCGACACCGTATCTGAGGAAGTCCCCTTCAATACCGATGTTAAACTGAAGCTCTTTTCTGCCCCCATAATGCCATCCCCACTCTTCAAATATAGTTCTTTTATCGAATAGTTGACTAGATGAAAGCCTCGATTGGTTATTTATTTTTTTTCGAATATTCTGTAGCTTGCTAACTTCATATCTTTTTGACTTTCTGTTTATTTCCGCCGCTACATGTGCCAAGAAATGCATCAAACAGCTCCCTGTAGGTGATTGAACTGGACTGAGCCAGTTCTTTAACTGTGCAGGCTAACACACGCCTTGAAACAGATCGGATAGACGAAATTTTGAAGGTTTTGGTTCGAGCGACCGCTCTTGGTCCAGGCTGTGTGAAAACGCATGCGCCGTTTTGAAGTCTGCGTTGCTACGTAAAATCTGTCGGTGTTCGGTTAGTCAGCAGACCTAAAATTTACGTAGGAACACAATTTTCGTTCCGATTCCGACTTTCAAACTAGCTCTAAAACGTTTTCACACAGCCTGGGCCGATAGCTGCCTGTCGCAAAGGTCGATATGGCCGAAGACTGTCGTTAATCCTTCTCGTGGGGAAAGCTGTAATTGTGGAGCATTGTCGCCACGAATCTACCAGATGACGTCGATTTTTTTTGGTTTAGGGCCAGCAGTAAAAAGGGCCCGACTGGGCCCTTTTTCAGGTGAAGCTATTTACTTTTTCAGCCAGCCCTCGACGACGTCGGCTCCATGCTCTGCTTTCCACTCTTTTAACGCTTTGTGATTCCCACCTTTGGTTTCGATCACTTCACCGGTATTCGGGTTTTTGTACACCTTGAGCTCGCGTGGTTTACGCGTGCCAGCGGCCGGAGCTGCGGCTTGGCGTCGAGCCGTGTTGTGCGGCTCTAATAAATTGATGATGTGCTTCAGGCTGAAGCCATAGTGTTCGAGCAGCTTGCGCAGCTTCGTTTCGAACTCGATTTCTTTCTTCAGTCCGTCATCACCTTTCAGTGCTTCCAGTACCTGGAGCTGCTCGGCGAGGTGTTTTTCCAGCTGACGGTATTCTGCGAGTTTGGACATGTTGTTTCCCTTGTTAGTGAGGTGATGCATGCTCATTTGTATAGTAACGATGGTTACAAGTTCAGCACTATTTCCGGCGATTCAGTTGGCTTTCAATATGTGCTATTTCCGATTTAATCGCGTTGATAGTTAGCGTTTGTATCGGACTGGTTTTGCCCGGCCCTGCGTTGATGGTCTTCAGCAGGGCATTGAGATGAGCCTTTCGAGTTTTGAGCGTGTCAGACCAACTGGCACTCTTCTGTATTGGCTTGTTCATTAAGTTCATCCTTGCGTTGTTCCAGATTGCTCATATCTTCGGGCTGCTGCTGTACCGGCAGGCTGTCGAGCTGGATTAAGTCCCGCGCGCTATATTGGTAAGAGCGGTCTATGAGCTCGTGCCATGTCCATCGCCCATGATTTTCGCCTTGTTCGGGTACGGCCAAATTCATCATCCCTACCTGATCAAGATCCAGCAGTTTGTAATTAGCCCACAGCTTTCCACCCACCTCGAACAACGCTTTCGCGGCCTCGTTCCATCGCTCCTCGAGTACCGTCTGCGAGAGCCAAAGCGCGGTGCGTTCTATCGCCCTATGCTTTTCCTGCGCTTCAGCGATGTATTTATCTACGGTGAGCAGCTCTTGCTCCAAAGCGGCCATGATCAGGTGTTGCCGACGGTCATGTTCGGCGGCGGCTGTCAGGTTCTTCGCCGCCTTTTGTGCGTCGGTGTTGGCGGTCTTCTCGCCTTCGGTATCGCCCCATGCAACGGCCTGTGCGTACGCAGTGGCAGCGTCCGTTTCCGCCTGACGCGCTTTGACCATGTCCTCCGCCGCCTGTTGTTGGATTTGTTCCAGGCGAGTGCTGAGGCTCTGGCGCTTTTCGTTGAGCTCCTGCTCATCAGCCTTCCAGTTATCCATCGCCTCGATGTAACCCGCCATCAGGGAGTCGCAGTTGAGAAGATTCTCACGGCGACTGATCTTCCGATCCAAAAGATCGGCATTGTTGTTGCGCGAATCGAAATTCCGTTTCAGCTCGTTGTACTTGTCCCGCAGTTCGCGTTTCCGATCCGGTTCAATGGGGTCGTCACTTTCCAGCACGGTCTCAAGTGGCAGCATTTCGGCGTGCAACCGTTCTGCCTCGCTGCGCAGTTGGTCGCGACGGTCTTTCAGGTCTTGAATCTCGTTCATGTGTTTAGTCTCTGTTCAATTCGATTGTGGGTTGGTTGAGTGGCTGGCGAGGCCGGGGAAAAGCCGGCGCTACCTCAATCAGCAGAGATGCCCTCAGGCAGCCCGAGCCTCGCTCTCATCCATTCCCGGAATCGTCTTCACGACGTAGCAGCGTTGCGTGCCTAGACCGGGCAACCGGATCAAACTCGATGCCTTGCCATCACCTCCGGGCTCCAGAACACCGCGCTGTAGCAGTTCCTTGTTCACGGCAGTGATGTTCATGCCTCGGAAGATCTCCGAGCGCCATAACTCGGGCAGCACGTAATAGGTGTTGGTGGTGTGCAGGGAGTCGCCCAAGCCGTGCTCCAGCGTCTTGCGAAAGCCGAGGCGGTCGATAGTGCGCGGGCCGTGTTCGTCGATCTTCGCCGCCGCCGATTCCCAGCGGGTGAACCGACTTTCGCCAAAGCGCTCAATGACTTGGCGCAGCCGCGCCAAGATCGCATCACCCTCGAAGTTCCCGGCTCCGCCTCGCTCGTTCATCCATGCGTTCAGACACACGCGAGCGGCGGTAGTGGCAGTCCCATCCGGCCAACCGGTGATACCCATCGCGGTGGCCAGCTCACCCGCTGCGGCCGCGAGGCCGAAACGTGCGGCGGCACGGTGTGCCTGTCCGCTGGCCGAGGCTGGTAGCGACTGGGCGATAAACCCTTCCAGCGTGCGGCGCAGGATGGTGGACCAACCGTGGCGCTTGCCCGGTTCGCACAGCGCCGTGAGAAAGGCGGTAAGCGGTGTGCCGTAATACTTCGCTACCCGTGCCTTCAGCGAGTCGGCCAGTGCCGCCGCATCCTCAAAGCCGTTGAGCGTGTCGAACATGCCGAGGCCTTTGCTCGCATCGGCCGGGACCGCAAGCATGCGCACCTCCATGCCCGCCTTCAGTTCTTTGTTGGCTTCGGCCATGTGCTGGGCTAGCGTCTTCTCGCCGGTGGAGAGAAACAGCAAACGCCACTCTTGCACCTGTCGGGCTGCTTGCCCTCGATCATTGGCGCGGGCCTTGCCGGTGCCGTTGCCAAGCATGTACACCGTTTCGCCGATGATGCGCGGGTCGCACATGCCGATTTCATCCAGTACCAGAAGGCCATCGGAATGCGCGGCGGCGATGGATTCCAGCGCGTTGTCGGTGGAGCGCCACGAACGCACCAGACGCGGCCCGCCGTAGATCGAGGCGGCAACTTGCAGGTGCGTGGTCTTGCCGCCCGAGCTGTCGCCGTACAAGTGAAAGCCACCCGATTCATGGCCAAGCATGTGTAGCAGTGGTCCCGCAAAAGCCACGCCGACGACAAACGCCAAGCGATGGTTGCCGACGCACAGCGCGCCGATCTGCTCCTGCCACTGCTCAAGCGTGCCCGCTTCGCTGATCGGAGGAAGTTGAGAGCCGGCCTCGTAGAAGTGCAGGTGTTCGCTGTGCGCGCCGACCTGCTGCTCGGGCAGAAGAAAGGCGCTGTCGTGCCAACCCAAACGCGTGACCAATCGTGCCCGTTGCGCGCTGTCGAAGCCACCGAGATAGCTCTGCAGGTCGTTGCGTGCATTGCGTCCGGACCGACTACCGGCCAGACGCAGCCCCATGTCTACCAATGGGCCAAGTACGTCCTTGCCGAAGTCGCCGGTCATGGTGCGCGCCGGGATGTTCCAGCGTTTTTTGGCGCCGTCGGGATCGTCGAACTCGACCAGCAGGCCCCAGTTCTGGCCTTTGTCGTCGCGGGTGCGCGCCAGTATTTCAAGAGGCGAACACACCGGTCGCGCCTCGCCGTCGTCGCCCGAATAAAACACGCCTTCTGACGTGAGGCGAAAGCCACCGGGCATCAGGTCATTTTTCGGTTTCGAGGGACGCTTGGTTGCTGCTTTTGCCTTCGGTTCCGGCTTACCTTCGGCCGGTTCCGATACCGGATTTTCGACAGCCAATCCGAACAGTTCACCGCTGCTTTCCAGCTTGGTGAAGTGGGGCGCTGTCCAGTCTTTGGCAAGCGCATCGGCTGCATCGTCGCCGTCGTCCCATTGACCACCTTTGGCGAAGGCAGCGACGCCGTTCTTCAGCGTGGGCTTGCGCTTGAACACCTCCAGCGCGATGACCTGCACCGAGGCGGCGCCGATCTCGCGCAGCTTGTCGGCTACGGTTTCCATGCAGGCTGTGCCGCTGACGTCATTGTCCGGCCACAACAGCACGTTGCGACCTTTGAGCGGTGTCAGGTCGGCTTTGTGCCAGGAGTTGGAACCGTTAGGCCAGCAGGTGGCCACGTGGCCCGGCATCAGTTCTGCGGCGGCATCGGCAGCTTTCTCGCCTTCGCAGAGAACAACCGGTGCGTCAGCGCGTTGGACGAGTTCATCAAGGCGCAGCAGTGGACGCGGATCGGGCAGACCCTGCCAGCGCCATTGCGTGGTTTGGCCATCGGTGCGCTGACACCATGTCAGGGGTGCAAAGACCTTCTTCGGTTTGCCGTCCTCGTCAGGGGCGAGGTCGAAGCGGTAGAGCGCCATTAGCGGCTGGCCCTGAGCATCACGGTAGATCCACACCTTAGACGGCACGCCGTGCTGCCGATGCGTGGCCGGGCACTTGTTCATGGCCTCGGCCGGGATCGGCTGAATGGCACTCCACTCAGGCGCTTTTACCTTGGCGGGCGCTGGCTTCGCGTTGGCGGCGCCGGGCGATACGTTGAGCAGGTCTGCCAGTTTATTGCAGGCTTCGACGTCCGTGCCGCCGTCCAGATAGCGCACCAGATCGATTAGGTCGCCGCCCTTGTCACCGGTAGCGAAGTCGGCCCATGTGCCCTTGCTTAAATTGATCTTGAGCGAACCTGCGCGCTTATCGCTGCGGGTCGGATTCGGGGCGGTGTATTCCTTGCCACCGTCGACGCGCTTGCCGTTGGGCAGCCAGTGCGACAGGACACGATCAATGTCTTTCAGTGCGGCGGTTTTCACGTCGGCGAAGCTGGGACGTTTCGCGGAGTTGCTGGGGCGTTGGCTCATGCGTCAGCCCTCGCCAAGAACAGCGCGTCGTTGATGTCGTCGATCAATGCTTTGGCCATCTCGCCAAGGTACAGAGCAGGCCAACTGAAACGTTCGCCGTGGTCGCTCATGGCGGCGTCGAAGTTCAGCTGGTTGGCGTGATGTTGCAGCAGGGAAACCATCTCCAGTGCATCCTCGACCGGTACTCCGGCATTGACCCGGAACAACTTCAAATCGGTGGCATTCACGCGAGTAAATGTGGCGTGACCACGGGTGGTGGATGTGGTCATAGCGCACCGCCTTTCTGCGCCGCGGGAATCGAGGTGGTGTCACCGTGCAAGGCGAGAGTCTTGATCAGGCCGAGAGTGCCTCGTACGTCCCAAAGGACGGCTGCGATCACATGATTGGCGAGGCGCGAGGATTCGTTTTCGAAGTGATCTTCGAGCAGCGTTAGTACCGAGTCGGCACGATCAATGGCGCAGGTGATAGCGTCGATGGGTACACCGGCTTCGGCGTTCATGCTGACGCGCAGCAGGTCTTCAGGCAGGGCACAACGCAGGGCATTGTTCATTGGGCACCGCCTGCGGTTTCGAGTGCGCGGGCTTTGGCCATGTGGTTGTTGAAGCGGGCAAGACGTGTGGTGAGACTGGAATTGGCGTGTAAAGCGGCGAGAGCCATTGCACGATGTGCAGCGGCGCGATTTTTGAACGGATTGAGGGCGTGCATCTGGCGAAGCTCCTATTGTTGAGGAGCTGCCACGTTCGTTACCAAGCGAATGGGTGGCAGCTGTGCGCAGGTTGGTAAACCGGGACAATAGGAACCCGGCAGACCCGAAGGTCTCCCACGCACAGCCACCATAAAACGAAATTGCGGGCGTAAAAAAAGCGCCTGCAAAAGAGATATGGGCGCTGTTGCGCCTATTGTTGAACGGGTTACCAAGCCCGATCGCTGAATTTGCAGCGACGGCCAGAGAGTAACGTCCGTTTTTTGAAAGTGCAACTGCGTTGATGACTTGCGGTTTTTTCAGGTGCGGCATAAATTGTTTGTGCATGTAGATTTACCTCAACGCCTCCGGATCGCTCCCGGAGGCGTTTTCATTTCAGGCATGGGCTTCCCAGCGCAGGGACAGGAGGGGCAGGAAGCCACCGCTGAGCATGGATCGTGCGTCTTCGTAGGCTTGCGTTTGCTGGCCTTCGTCGACGATCACGGTTCCGGTCTTTTCGCAGTGGAGGGAGAGGGCGCACCAGGTGCCGTCGGCCCAGTTGAGTACGCTAACGACACGGCCCGGTTTGTCCTGCTGGCTGCGATAGCGCTCAAGGCGCTGCATGAGGCGGGGCGAAAAGCCAATACGACGCAGCACTGAAAATGGCCGCATCACGGCGTAGTCGGCGATCTTTCGACTCATGCTGCCTCCTGTGCGAAGGCAAGTAGCGGCGGCGGTGTTTCGCCTTTGAGCCAAGCCAGTATCTTGCTGTCCTCGGCGCAGCGTCGGCGGTGTTCGACAGCCAGCGAATCACGGCTCTGTGCGAGACATTCATCCACATACTGGGTCAGATCTGAGGTCAAGCGCATGTCGTGGTGAAGGCGCTCGGTGGCGGTTTTCTCCACGGCGAGATCCTCATCGGTGATGTGTTGCCATACCGCCGGATCGTTCGCGTACCCCGCCGATTGATCCAGTAGCCAGTAGGTAACCCAGTCGGTCATGCCGCGCGATTTCAGCGAGGCGAGGCGGCTTTCACTCATGGCGAAATAACCGGTGCCGTAGACGCACGAAAACTCTCTGTGCACCGCGTTTTTGCTGATCAGTTCAGGCAATTCCCAAGGATTGGCTTTCAGTGGGAGAACGAGTCCGTCAGGGCTGAAAAAGAACGCTTCCTGCTCTTCGCCGTTCCAGCTCACGCCCGCGATGGTGCGATGACGCCAGTTGATTGCACCAGGTTGATAGAGGCGGAATCCGATGCTGTAAGAGTCGAGGAACGGCCCTTTGAATGGGCAGCAATTGCGCTTCATGCGGCCACCTGGTCGCGGGCTTCAATACGACCTTTGACCCAGCTCTGAACTTCAGAAAAAACCCAGGCAACCGGTGCGCCACGTGCGTTGCTGTTGCTCAGTTTTACCGGTCGTGGAAAACCACTTTCAGGGCACTGCATCAGTTTGTAGAGAGTCGAGCGCTTAAGTCCCGTAGCGATCTCAAGACGCGGCATGCGAATGAGGGTGGTGGCAGGATCAAATGGAGTGGCTAAATCTGGTACTGCGGAAGTGGAGTCGAAAGGACTGGCAAGATTCGAGAAGGTTGGAGCGGGGTATTGGGCGATGTTCTTTGTCATTGGTATTGCTCTCGATTGGTTTGGACTGACGAGAGCAATGGTCTAGCGATTGAGCGGCGGTGAGCAGTTCACTTCCAATTGAAATTTCAGGTTTACACCACGAAGTTGCGTTTGAGAATCGCCTCTACGCTTTTACGAGTCAGCGCCTTTTCGGTTTCGAGGGCGACCCACTCGGGGCGCTGTTTGGGAGGTTTAGCGACCTCACGTTTCAGCCAAGCGTGCACCGCCGTTTTGACATTTCGTTCCGACATGCCTTTTGCCAAATAGTGCTCCCCTTGCTTAACGATTGCGGCGTCTCGGGCACTGGTGTCCTTGCTACGCTCCATCGCACTGATGATGCCGCCTTTGCTGCGGATGGCGCGCCTCATCGCCAGATCAGCGACGGGCGTCAGTTCATCATCAATTAAGCAGGGTAGGGCGGTGATCGGCTCCAGATGAAAGACATACTCATCGAGTGCCTGGGTACGCTCATCCGTATCGACCTGCGACTCCACGAATTGGCAGTAAAGTTCCCATGGCCAATCGGTCGGAGGCACCGCGATATGCAACCAGACTGCTTTATCGGCGGCGTGCATCCAGTCGTTAAGAACTCCCAATGCTTTGACTGCGCAGGCCATGATGTAGGCAGCATGCGCCTCGCGATCCGAAGCCGAGTAGCAGTTGCTGTACTGACGAACCCAATGCGCGAGGCGCGCTCTGTGGTCGGTGGACGCATACTGGTAAATGGTCTCCTCATGCACGGTGGTCTTGATGCACATGCTGCTGAGATCGCTATTTATGCCGCCATTCTGGATGCGCAGACAACACTGATCGATCAAGTAACACGCGTCAGTGAGCTGTTCGCGGCAGAGCTGGTAGAGCGGTTGAGCGGAGAGATACGCGATCAAGCCAGACGTCAGCGCCGTACGGGAAGCGATTTGGTGGTCAGTCATCGCTAAGTATCTCTAGCATCGTGTAATGCTCGATCCCACGCCCTGTGTTTTGCAGGCGTAACCAGCGACAGCCGCGCTTTAGCCGCGAGCGCCGAACGTTGGCCGGCAGCAGGTGAGGGCTTGTTCTGGCGTTACACAGTAGGGCGGCGTTACACGGAGAGTATTGAATGTGGCACGAGCGTGTTGCAGAAAAAAAAGTCAATTAATTCAGTCGGTTGGTAAGAGGTGTTACACGAGTAACACGCGTTACACCGCTTTTGGAGGAGGGATGGATAAGAACCCTCATATCACCTTTCCAAATTGACCTTGCAAAACGTTGCCAGTGGTCAGCTCATCGAGATGATCTGCATACCACTGCATCATGACTTTGCGCTGAGGCAGGTACACCGCCTTGTTGTATACCCCTGCAATTCCCTCTTTTACATGAGAAAGCTGGGCCTCAATGTGGTTCTCGTCAAAGCCCTGTTCATTAAGGATCGTGCTCGCGATATGGCGGAAGCCATGGCCAGTTTGCCGGCCCGCGTATCCCAGTCTGCGCAGCGCCATCAGAAAGACGGTATTGCTACGGGGGATGGTTCGATCTTTTCTTCCAGGGAAGAGAAGGGGGTATGCCCCTGTTAGCGTGCGCAGCTCCGTTATCGCTTCAATGGCCTGGCGAGATAGAGGCACTACATGCTCGCGACGACGCTTCATTCGCTCGGCTGGAATCGTCCATAGCTTTTTGTTGAGATCGATCTCTGACCAGCGTGCTTCTCGAATCTCACTCGGGCGTGCCGCTAATAAGGCCAGCAATTGGAGGCCTAGACGGACGTCCTTCGCGTGAGGGTAAGAGTTGATGGCGCGAAGTAATGCAGGCAACTCTTCTATTGATACGTGTGCATAATTTTCAGCACTGCGCGTCTGTAGAAATTTATTTAGGCCTTCAAGGGGGTTGTGGATCGCTCGACCTGTCACGCGTGCCAAGTCATAGATCTCTTTGCAGAAGGCCCGAACTCTGCCCATTTGCTCAATGATCCCTTTCTGCTCCATGCCGCGCAGAAACTCCATCCATTCAAGGGGCAGTATTTCTGTGTAGATGCGTTTGCCGAAAACGGGGAATACGTGAAGCTCCAGGGCTCCAAGGACTCGACGGGACGTGCCTGCTTCCCAGCTTGAGCGCCTAGCCTCAAACCATTCGCGGCCTAATGCTTCGAAGGTGTTGTTGGCTGCCACCCGGTCAGCAATCTTACGAGCCTGCTTACTGACTAAAGGATTTTTACCAGTCGATGCGTCATCCCGCAGTTGCGCCGCCTTCTGCCTGGCTAGCGAACCACTGATTTCGGGGTAACCGCCTAGGCCCAGCCAGGACCATTTCCCGTCTGGTTTTTTGTAGCGCAACTCCCACGACTTCTGTCCATTTGCCTTGACCCGAAAATACAAGCCGTTGCCGTCTTGCTCCCGGTACGTCGCATTCTCCGGCTCCAATCCTGCGAGAGTAGTGTCGGCCAGTGGGCGGCGTTTGATTTCAGTACGCTTCACTGCGTGTATGCCTCCAGTTCAATGAATCTCAAAGCATACACGTGGGCATACACGGCGTGAAGTTATAGGGGTAGACAGGGATGGATAGCCAGAAACAAGAAAGCCCGCACAGGGCGGGCTTCTTGGGGTGTTTCGTAGACTGTCTGAGACAGGTCTAGACTGCTATATGGTGCACCAGGCGGGATTCGAACCCACGACCACTGCCTTCGGAGGGCAGTACTCTATCCAGCTGAGCTACTGGTGCAATGCGGGCGCCATGATACTCATATGCACTGCGGGCGTCCATGCTGCTGAATCGCCTGCGTTTTTCCAAAGCGTAACCTGCGGTTGCTACGTTGATCAGAAAAAATAGGCAAATGCGCCGTTTTCGTTCTTTTTTTCGAACGCCCTATTGTCCTTTCCCGGCATTGATCCTAGGATTCGTTCGAGATTTCAAACGCTCTTGTCTGGGTGCTGAACCGCACGAGTTTCAATCAGTGCGCTATTTATGTGCTTCAGCCCGGTGAATGATTTCCCTGACGGCAGCCTATAAGGCGCCTTTCTACAATCATAATTCGCTCCGCGCTTGCCGCGGTGCTGTTAAGGAAAGCCGACATGCAGCTTAAAGACACCCAGTTGTTCCGCCAGCAAGCCTTTATCGATGGCGCTTGGGTTGATGCGGACAATGGTCAGACGATCAAGGTCAACAACCCGGCAACGGGCGAAATTCTGGGCACCGTGCCGAAAATGGGTGCTGCCGAAACCCGCCGTGCAATCGAAGCCGCTGACAAAGCGCTGCCGGCCTGGCGTGCACTGACCGCCAAGGACCGTGCGAACAAGCTGCGTCGCTGGTTCGAGCTGATCATCGAGAACCAGGACGACCTGGCTCGCCTGATGACCCTCGAACAAGGCAAGCCATTGGCCGAAGCCAAGGGCGAAATCGTTTACGCCGCTTCCTTTATCGAGTGGTTCGCCGAAGAAGCCAAGCGCGTCTACGGTGACGTGATTCCGGGCCACCAGCCAGACAAGCGCCTGATCGTGATCAAGCAGCCAATCGGCGTGACCGCTGCAATCACCCCGTGGAACTTCCCGGCCGCGATGATCACCCGTAAAGCCGGCCCGGCCCTGGCCGCCGGTTGCACCATGGTGCTCAAGCCTGCTTCGCAAACTCCGTTTTCTGCATTCGCTTTGGCTGAACTGGCCCAGCGTGCCGGCATTCCAGCCGGTGTGTTCAGCGTGGTGTCCGGCAGCGCCGGCGACATCGGCAGCGAGCTGACCAGCAACCCGATCGTGCGCAAACTGTCCTTCACCGGCTCGACCGAAATTGGTCGTCAGCTGATGGCTGAATGTGCCAAGGACATCAAGAAAGTGTCCCTGGAATTGGGCGGCAACGCGCCGTTCATCGTGTTCGACGACGCGGACCTGGATAAGGCCGTCGAAGGCGCGATCATTTCCAAGTACCGCAACAACGGCCAGACCTGCGTCTGCGCCAACCGTCTGTACATTCAGGATTCGGTCTACGACGCGTTCGCCGAGAAGCTGAAAGTGGCCGTGGCCAAACTCAAGATCGGCAACGGTCTGGAAGAAGGCACCACCACTGGCCCGCTGATCGACGAAAAAGCCGTGGCCAAGGTTCAAGAGCACATTGCTGACGCGATCAGCAAAGGCGCAACTGTTCTGGCCGGTGGCAAGGTCATGGAAGGCAACTTCTTCGAGCCGACCATCCTGACCAACGTGCCGAAAAACGCTGCCGTGGCCAAGGAAGAAACCTTCGGTCCATTGGCGCCGCTGTTCCGCTTCAAAGACGAAGCCGAAGTGATCGCGATGTCCAACGACACCGAGTTCGGTCTGGCTTCGTACTTCTATGCTCGCGACCTGGGTCGTGTGTTCCGTGTGGCTGAAGCCCTGGAATACGGCATGGTCGGCGTCAACACCGGGTTGATCTCCAACGAAGTCGCGCCGTTCGGCGGCATCAAGGCGTCGGGCCTGGGCCGTGAAGGCTCCAAGTACGGCATCGAAGATTACCTGGAAATCAAATACCTCTGCCTGGGCATCTAAGCCCGGCCAGGCATTGCTTCAAACGCAAAGGGCACGAGAGCGCTGTCCCTTTGCGTGCAACAAACGGAATTTTCTCTGTGGCCGGGAACGCTGTGGCAGTCGATCATCGCATGCTGCCGTAGTTGCCTCCCCGCTGCATTTTCCTTGAACCACGCCGCCCGATGAGCGGTGAATGAGGACTTTATGAGCAAGACTAACGCATCCCTGATGAAACGCCGCGAAGCCGCTGTACCACGCGGTGTTGGCCAGATTCACCCGATCTTCGCCGAGTCCGCGAAGAACGCCACCGTGACCGACGTTGAAGGTCGCGAGTTCATCGACTTCGCCGGCGGTATCGCCGTGCTGAACACCGGTCACCTGCACCCGAAAATCATCGCCGCCGTGACCGCGCAGTTGAACAAGCTGACCCACACCTGCTTCCAGGTACTGGCTTACGAGCCGTACGTAGAGCTGTGCGAAAAAATCAACGCCAAAGTGCCAGGTGATTTCGCCAAGAAAACCCTGCTGGTGACCACCGGTTCCGAAGCCGTCGAAAACGCCGTGAAAATCGCCCGTGCCGCCACTGGCCGTGCCGGCGTGATCGCGTTCACCGGCGCTTACCACGGTCGCACCATGATGACCCTGGGCCTGACCGGTAAAGTCGTGCCTTACTCGGCCGGCATGGGCCTTATGCCAGGCGGCATCTTCCGCGCGCTGTACCCGAACGAACTGCACGGTGTGAGCATCGACGATTCGATCGCCAGCATCGAACGCATCTTCAAGAACGACGCCGAGCCGCGTGACATAGCTGCAATCATCATCGAGCCGGTTCAGGGCGAAGGTGGTTTCTACGTCGCGCCTAAAGAGTTCATGAAGCGTCTGCGCGCGCTGTGCGACCAGCACGGCATCCTGCTGATCGCTGACGAAGTACAAACCGGCGCTGGTCGTACCGGCACCTTCTTCGCCATGGAACAGATGGGCGTTGCTGCCGACCTGACCACCTTCGCCAAATCCATCGCTGGCGGTTTCCCGTTGGCCGGTGTTTGCGGCAAGGCCGAATACATGGACGCCATTGCTCCAGGCGGCTTGGGCGGCACTTACGCCGGTAGCCCGATCGCTTGCGCTGCGGCGCTGGCCGTGATGGAAGTGTTCGAAGAAGAGCACCTGTTGGACCGCTGCAAGGCTGTCGGCGAGCGTCTGGTCACTGGCCTGAAAGCTATTCAGGCCAAATATCCGGTGATCGGCGAAGTCCGTGCCCTGGGCGCGATGATCGCGGTCGAGCTGTTCGTTGATGGCGACAGCCATAAGCCGAACGCTCCAGCGGTAGCCGCCGTTGTGGCCAAGGCTCGCGACAAGGGTCTGATCCTGCTGTCCTGCGGCACTTACGGCAACGTTCTGCGCGTCCTGGTACCGCTGACTTCGCCGGACGAGCAGTTGGACAAAGGTCTGGCGATCATCGAAGAGTGCTTCTCCGAGCTGTGATCTCCAGGCTCTGATCGATTTGTGAACTGATCGACAAAAAAACCCGCTTCGGCGGGTTTTTTTGTGTCCCTGGAACCCATCGATGGCAAATGCGCTGTATCGAATGGCCAGCATTGACTAAGGTGCAAGCACTGCTTTGGAGTGTGTAAATGACTGCTGTGGTGTTACCCGCTGCGCCGCGTGTGCTGATTGCCGAGGCCGACCCCTGGTCTCGCGACCTGCTCAAGCAGGTTTTGTTGAATGTGCGCTGCGACGCACGGCTGGATCTGTGTGCCGACGGTCAGCAAGCGCTGCACTTGTTGGCGGAAAATCCTTACGACCTGGTGATCGTCGACTGGGAGCTGCCCGGCGTCGATGGTTTGAATGTCTTGCGCAATGTCCGCCAGCGCAAGCGTAATCCACCGCTGCCGTTCATTCTGATGAGCAGCCGCAACGACAGCGCCAGTGTGCGCGAAGTCTTGCCCCTGGCGCCGGCGGCGTACCTGACCAAACCCCTGAACATGGAAAGCCTGACCCACCGCCTGCAGGAGTTGCTGCTGAACGCCGGTGAAGAGGTGTCTTGCGAGATGCCTTCGCTGTCGCCAGGCATGACGTTGGCGGTTTACCTGGAGCGTCGACGTGAGCTGGCCGACGGTGCACCACTGATGACCGACGTACAGTTGGCGGTCAAGCGCAGCCTCAATCCCAATGGCCTCGACCTGACACTGCTGCATGACGAAATCCGCACCGATCCGCAGGTCACTGCCGTGCTGATCGCCGCCGCCAACAGCGCGGCCCAGCACCATGGCGCCGCCGTACAAACCCTGTCCCAGGCGCTGCACCGCCTCGGCACCGGGCAAAGCATGAACCTGATTCTGGGGCTGGCCCTCAAGCGCAGTGCCCGACTCAGCGATCCGTTTCTGGCCGATTATGCCGAGCGCTATTGGGAGCTGTCGCTGCGCACCGCCGAGTATGGCCGGACCTTGGCACGCTTGCTGGATCTGGATCAGGAGCGCTGTTATTGCGCCGGCATGCTGCATCGCCTCGGCGACCTTGCGCTGTTGCGGTGTTTGCAGGAATGGAAGCAGGCCGGTGGTGAGCTGGATGAGTGGGAGGAGGTTGGCGAGGCGCTGGCTGAGTTCGGTGCGGCTTATGGTTCGGCACTTCGCACTCGCTGGCGCCTGCCGCTGGAGCTGCGAGAGCTGATTGCAGCGGTCTACCAGTTCGGTGGCGGGGTTTACTCCCGCGAAGCGCTGGTGATGAACATGGCTGCGCAACTGGCGCGACTGACCGAGCATGAGGGCATTGAGGAGCTGTCGAAGAGCCGGACGGCGCGGTTGCTCAAGATCGGGTTGCCGGAATTGATGCGTTTGCGCAAAAAATAGGCATCACACAAAACCTGTGGGAGCGAGCTTGCTCGCGATAGCGGACTGTCAGCCAGCATCAATGTTGAATGTCAGTACGTCATCGCGAGCAAGCTCGCTCCCACATTGGTTTTGTGTCGAGCCCATTAGCTGGAAATGATGCGGTTCTTCCCCTGGCGTTTGGCTTCGTACATCGCCGCATCCGCGCGGGCAAACAGGCTGTCGACGCTTTCGTCCTCGGCGGTAAGGCTGGTCAGGCCCTGGCTAACGGTGATGCCGAACGTCTGGTCGCCATGGCTGAAACTCAATCGCTGAATCTCCCGTTGTAGGCGCTCGGCCACTTGCATGGCCATGTCTGGCGCACAGCCGGGAAACACTGCTGCGAATTCCTCACCGCCAACTCGCCCGAACACATCACCCCGACGCAAAGCCGCGCGACCGCTCTCGGCGATTCGTTGCAGCACGTTGTCGCCTTCCTGGTGGCCGTAGGTATCGTTGATTACTTTGAAGTCATCGATGTCCAGCAGCAGGAATGCCAGCGGCGTGCCTTGGTGCCGTGCCTGTTCGAATTCACGGTGGGCGCATTCGAAGAAGTGTCGGCGGTTGCTGCTCTGGGTCAGCACGTCGGTGGTGGCCAAGCGTTGCAGCTCGGTTTCCATCTGCTTCTTGTCAGTAATGTCTTCGGCAATGCCGACGATGATCACTGGTTGCCCCGGCTCGGCCTGACGGTTGATGAAGCACTTGTCACTGAGCCAGCGGACCTGGCCGTCGGCGGCAATGATTCGGTACTCACGGTCTTCAACGGCGCCTTTGACCAGTACTTCGCCCAGGCTGCGTTCGGCATAGTCCAGATCGTCGGGGTAAATGCTGTCGCGCCAATGGTTGTAGTCGGACAGCAACAAGCCTGCAGAGCGGCCGAAAATCCGTTCATACGCGGGGCTGACATAGAGCACCCGACGGGATTCCCAGTCGAAGGCCCAAAGCACCGCGTTGACGCTCACCAGCAGAGCGCTGAATAGCTGTTCGCGTTCGCTCAGGCGCGCCACTTCGCCTTGTGCATGCATTAGCGCCAGCAGGGTTTGCGCGGCCTCGGGCCACTGCGGGAGGGATGAGTCTTGTAGGCTTTTATTGACCATCGACACAAAATCTCAAAGGGCGTGTGCCGCTCGAGGTTCGAAAGCGGCCAATACCAGAGCCCGCCTGGATGGCGAAGTGTCTTTGAGATAGGGGATTTGGAGCTTAGTTCCGAAGGGTGCGCCCACGAACGGGGCGCACCGATCAACGGCGTCAGACGGCGGCGGGGCGCAGGGAGTAGGTTTTCAATTGATCGGCGAAGTCGCGCAAGGATTGAATCCCGCTGGCTTCGGCTTCGTGTACCCAATCCTTGATGGCGGCCAGCATGTCGTGACCATTTGAGCTGGTCTTGACCCAGATCTGCTGCAAGGCCAGGCGTTTCTCGTAAATTACCTTCAGCGCCTGACTGTGTTCGAGCATGGCCTGGATGCGTATGTGGTGTTTGTCATCCAGCAGGCTGGTTTCCCGCGAGAGCAGGCGCTTGGCGCGGTGGAACTGGTGACGGACCGAGTGATCGACCTTTTCCAGCTCTTGTTTGACCAGCGGTGCGATCACCAATTTGCGGTACTGGGCCATGATCTGGAAGCGGTTGTTGAGGATCGCCATGGCGGTGTCCATGTCCAGGTTGCCTTTGCCTTCGACCCGATGGGCGATTGGCGCGACCCGCTGAACCTTGGCCAGACGCAGGAAGCTGAAGACCTGGATCCAGGCCCAGCCGAGATCGAATTCCCACTTCTTCACCGACAGTTTTGCCGAATTAGGGTAGGTGTGATGGTTGTTATGCAGTTCTTCGCCGCCGATCAGGATGCCCCACGGCACCAGATTGGTCGCCGCATCGCGGCATTCGAAGTTGCGGTAGCCGATGGCATGGCCCAGGCCATTGACCACACCGGCGGCCCAGACCGGGATCCACATCATCTGGATGGCCCAGATGGTGATGCCGATGGTGCCGAACAGCAGCAGGTCGATAACGCCCATGATCGCCACGCCCAGCAGCGGGAAACGGCTGTACAGGTTGCGTTCGATCCAGTCTTCGGGGCAGTTCTTGCCATAGATGCGCAGGGTCTCGGGGTTTTCCGCCTCGGCACGGTACAGCTCGGCGCCTTTGCGCAGAACGGTGGACAGGCCCTTGATGACCGGGCTGTGCGGGTCATCGACGGTTTCGCATTTGGCGTGGTGCTTGCGGTGGATAGCGGTCCACTCACGGGTGTTCTGTGCCGTGGTGAGCCACAGCCAGAAGCGGAAGAAATGTTTCAGGCCGGCATTGAGCTCAAGCGAGCGATGGGCTGAATAACGGTGCAGATAGACCGTGACGCCGATGATCGTCACGTGGGTCATCAGCAGGGTGACTGCCACCAGTGACCAGGGCGACAAGCCGAGAAAACCTTCGTACCACATAGTCTATTGGGCCCTCGATAAAGAAAAAAACAGCCGTTGCATTATCACTTAGCCCACAGATAAAACCAGTCGCCCTTTCAGATAAGAGTGGCTGGATGTTTCTTTAAACTATAATTCCATCCTTTTTGAAGGGACATGGACAGCCGAATGTCTGCCACCTATCGCGATGCTTTGCGTGCAGCACTGCTTTACCTTCTGGTTTCTATAGGTTGGCTGCTGTTCAGCGGTTATTTATTGAACAGTTTCTTCGATAGCTCCGCTGAGCTAATACGATGGCAACTGATCAACGGTTATGCCTGGGTTTTATTCAGCGCCGGTCTGATTTTCCTCGCCCGGGCGCGATTGTTCCGTTGTCTGGGGATCGGCGCAAAATTGCGTGAGCGCACTGAAGACCGCGAGCGTTTGCGTCAGGCGGCCGCGGTGTTCGATTGCACGCGTGAAGGGGTGCTGGTCACCGACAACAAAGGGTTGATCGTCCATGTAAACCGGGCCTTCATGGCCATCACCGGCTATCAGAGCGAGGAGGTGCTCGGCCAGCGCCCCAGTTTGTTCAAGTCCGGTCATCACCCGCCGGCTTTCTACCAGGCCATGTTCGCGACACTCACCAGCACCGGCGAGTGGAGCGGGGAAATCTGGAACCGCCGCAAAAGCGGCGAGATCTACCCGCAATGGCAGACCATCCGTGTCATTGACGACGAGAGGGGGCGGCGCAGCCATTACGTGGCAGTGTTTTCCGACATTAGCGCAATCAAGCACTCCGAACATGAGCTGACGTATCTGGCTCACTACGATCCGCTGACCGATCTGCCCAACCGCTTGCTGTTCACCGACCGCACCGAGCAGGCCCTCGCTTCGGCACAGATCCACAAGCGCGGCTGTGCGTTACTGATGATTGATCTTGATCACTTCAAGATGATCAACGACAGCCTCGGGCATAGCATTGGGGACCAACTGCTCAAGGGCGTGGCCGTGCGTTTGAAAGCGATGGTCGGACCGGGAATCACGCTGGCGCGCCTTGGCGGTGACGAGTTCGCCGTGCTGGCTGAAAGCTGTCCGCAAATGGTGCACGCGGCGGCGCTGGCTCAGCGGATCATCGATGGCCTAAAAGAGCCGTTCCAGATCGATGGGCATCAGTTGTTTGTCAATATCAGCGTCGGCATCAGCCTGTTCCCCGGCGACGCCTTGAGCGCCGAGCAGCTGTTGCGCAACTCCGACTCGGCGCTGTTCAAGGCCAAGAGTGCAGGCCGCAACGGCTACGCCCTCTATACCGAAGAATTGACCGCCCATGCCCAGCAACGGGTCGAGACTGCATTCGAATTGCGCCGTGCGCTGGAGCAGCAGGAGTTGCGGGTTTATTACCAGCCGGTTCACGACCTCAAGAGCAGCCGCCTGATCGGCGTCGAGGCATTGGTGCGCTGGGAGCATCCACAGAGGGGTTTGGTGTCGCCGGCAGAATTCATTCCCATTGCCGAGCGCACCGGTCTGATCGCCGAAATTGATGCCTGGGTTATGCGCCAGGCGTGTGAGCAGATGTGCCGGTGGCAGCAGGCCGGGGTGGTGTTGTCGTTTGTCGCGGTGAATGTTTCTTCTCGATTGTTCGCCCGCCGTGAGCTGTTTGGGAAGGTGGCGAAGGTGCTGCACGAAACCGGGCTGGATCCTGCCTGTCTGGAGCTGGAAGTCACCGAGAGCGCTGTGATGGATGACCCGGAAGTCGCGCTGGAGCAGATGCACAGGTTGCGTGAATTGGGCGTGCGGCTGGCCATCGATGACTTCGGTACAGGCTATTCGTCGTTGCTGCGCCTCAAGCGGATGCCGGTACAGAAACTCAAGATCGATCAGGGCTTCGTTGCGGGGTTGCCGTGGGATGAGGATGACGCGGCGATTGTGCGGGTGATCATTGCGCTGGCCCAGAGCATGGGGATGCAGGTTCATGCCGAGGGGATCGAGCAGGTCGAGCAGGCGGGTTTCCTGCTCGAACACGGCTGCGATCTGGGGCAGGGGTACTGGTTTGGACGGCCGGTGCTGGCAGGGCAGCTGGATTGGAAGCGTGCTCCATTGATTCTTCAACACTGATCGGTCTTTTGGTTATATTAAAATTCTTAAATAGTCTTTTTAAGAATATCCGCGCTTATCTACTATTGGTCTCACGCCGCAAGCAGTCTCGCCACTGCCAGGCAACCTCTAGTTGAAGGAGCAGCACCATGAGCGCATCCCTACGTAGCGTTGACGGGCAGGACGAGGCAACCATTTTGCGTGAGATCCAGAGCGCCTTGCGCGATCTGCGTTTTGGCGCAGTGGAAATCACCGTGCACAACGCCCAGGTGGTCCAGATCGAACGCAAAGAGAAATTCCGGTTGCAGAACCCAAGCAACAAACCGAGCTGAAACAAAGATCAAAAGATCGCAGCCTGCGGCAGCTCCTACGGGGGGCTTTGTGTAGGAGCTGCCGAAGGCTGCGATCTTTGACAGGCAACCCCGATTCCAGACCATAAAAAGCCATTACAAACAGAATTCCAGGAGCTTTCACCATGTCGTCGATTCGTCATTTCGCTTTGGCCGCCCTGGCCAGTGCCCTTTTTGCTGGTTCCGCGGTTGCCAAGGATTACGAACTGCTCAACGTGTCGTACGACCCGACTCGCGAGCTGTATCAGGACTACAACGCTGAATTCGTCAAGTTCTGGCAGAAAGACCACGCTGGCGACAGCGTGAAAATCCAGCAGTCCCACGGTGGTTCGGGCAAGCAGGGCCGGGCAGTGATCGACGGTCTGCGTGCCGACGTGGTGACCCTGGCCCTGGCCGGTGACATCGACGAAATCGCCAAACTCGGCAAGACCCTGCCAGCGGATTGGCAGAAGCGTCTGCCGGAAGCGAGCACGCCTTACACCTCGACCATCGTGTTCCTGGTGCGCAAGGGCAACCCTAAAGGCATCAAGGACTGGGGCGACCTGACCAAGAACGGCGTGGAAGTCATCACCCCGAACCCGAAAACCTCTGGCGGCGCACGCGGGAACTTCCTCGCGGCGTGGGCCTATGGCCTGAAAGCCAATGGCGGTAACGAAGCGAAAGCCAAGGAATACGTGCAAACCCTGTTCAAACACGTTCCTGTGCTGGACACCGGTGCTCGCGGTTCGACCATTACCTTCGTCAACAACGGTCAGGGTGACGTGTTGCTGGCCTGGGAAAACGAAGCCTTCCTGGCCCTGAAAGAAGACGGTGGCGCTGACAAGTTCGACATTGTCGTGCCTTCGCTATCGATCCTCGCCGAACCTCCGGTAGCTGTGGTCGACAAGAATGCCGAGAAAAAGGGTAACACCGAGATCGCCGAAGCGTACCTCAAGCACCTGTACAGCCCGGCCGGCCAGGAAATCGCGGCAAAAAACTTCTATCGTCCACGTGACAAGGATGTTGCCGCCAAGTACGCCAAACAGTTCCCGACACTGGACCTGGTGACCATCGACAAGGACTTCGGCGGCTGGAAAACCGCTCAACCGAAATTCTTCAACGACGGTGGCGTGTTCGACCAGATTTATCAGGCGCAATAACCTGAAATAAGCCATAAACGAGCCCCGGATTGACGTTCGGGGCTTTGCGCGTTCTCAACCAAGGACTTTTATGTCGCGTCGTATCTCCCCCGTCATACCCGGCTTCGGGCTGACGCTGGGCTACACCTTGGTGTACCTCAGCCTGATTGTGCTCATTCCACTGGCGGCGATGTTCGTACATGCCGCTCAACTCACCTGGGACCAGTTCTGGGCGATTATCTCGGCGCCACGGGTGCTGGCGGCGTTGAAGCTCAGCTTCGGCACCGCGCTGTACGCCGCGATCATCAACGGCATCATCGGCACGCTGCTGGCCTGGGTGCTGGTGCGCTACACGTTCCCTGGACGCAAAGTCATCGATGCGATGATCGACTTACCCTTCGCATTGCCCACCGCCGTGGCCGGTATCGCGCTGACTGCGCTATACGCACCCAATGGTTGGGTGGGTCAGTTTGCAGCGGATCTGGGTTTCAAGATCGCGTATACCCCCCTCGGTATCACCCTTGCCCTCACTTTTGTGACACTTCCATTCGTAGTACGTACGGTACAGCCAGTATTGGCTGATATCCCGCGTGAAGTGGAAGAAGCGGCGGCGTGCCTGGGTGCAAAACCGTTGCAGGTTTTCCGCCATATTCTGGTGCCCGCGCTGCTGCCAGCCTGGCTGACCGGTTTCGCGCTGGCCTTTGCCCGCGGGGTCGGCGAGTACGGTTCGGTGATTTTCATTGCCGGCAACATGCCGATGAAAACCGAGATTCTGCCGCTGCTGATCATGGTCAAACTCGACCAGTACGATTACACCGGCGCCACGTCCATTGGTGTACTGATGCTGGTGGTTTCCTTCGTTCTGTTGCTGCTGATCAACTTGCTGCAACGACGCATCGAAACCCCATAAGGAGGCGCAGAAATGTCCCAATCGTCTATTGCTGCTGCTTCCTCGAACGCCGCCCGCCGTGGCAGCGCTTCATCGCGGCGAATCCTGATCGGCCTTGGCTGGCTGGTGTTCGCCCTGTTCCTGTTGCTGCCGCTGGTGATCGTGGTGTCTCAGGGCCTCAAGCTCGGAATCGGTGCGTTCTTCACCGCGATCTTCGAACCCGACGCTTTGTCGGCACTGAAACTCACGGTGATCGCCGTGCTGATCTCAGTGCCGCTGAACCTGGTGTTCGGTGTCAGCGCTGCATGGTGCGTGAGCAAGTACTCGTTCCGCGGCAAGAGCATGCTGGTAACGCTGATCGACTTGCCGTTTTCGGTGTCGCCGGTAATCGCCGGTCTGGTCTACGTGCTGATGTTCGGCGCCCAGGGCATTTTTGGCCCATGGCTGCAGGACCACGACATTCAGATCGTCTTCGCGTTGCCGGGCATCGTGCTGGCGACGATCTTCGTCACCGTGCCGTTCGTGGCGCGCGAGTTGATCCCGTTGATGCAGGAGCAAGGCACTCAGGAAGAAGAGGCCGCGCGCCTGCTCGGGGCCAATGGCTGGCAGATGTTCTGGCACGTCACCGTTCCCAACATCAAATGGGGCCTGATCTACGGCGTGGTGCTGTGTACGGCGCGGGCCATGGGTGAGTTCGGTGCGGTGTCGGTGGTTTCCGGGCACATTCGCGGGGTGACCAACACCCTGCCGCTGCACGTCGAGATCCTCTACAACGAATACAACCACGTGGCCGCGTTCGCCGTGGCGAGCCTGTTGCTGATCCTGGCGCTCTTCATCCTGCTGCTCAAGCAGTGGAGCGAAAACCGTATTAACCGCCTGCGCGCCAGCGCCGCGGAGGAATAAGTCATGTCGATTGAAGTGCGTAACGTCAGCAAGAATTTTCACGCGTTCAAGGCGCTGGACAACATCAGCCTGGACATTCAAAGCGGCGAACTCGTGGCGCTGCTCGGCCCGTCCGGCTGCGGCAAGACCACCCTGCTGCGGATCATCGCCGGTCTGGAAACCCCGGATAAGGGCAACATCGTGTTCCACGGTGAAGACGTCTCCGGTCACGATGTGCGTGATCGCAACGTCGGTTTCGTGTTCCAGCACTACGCGCTGTTCCGCCACATGACCGTGTTCGACAACGTCGCGTTCGGTCTGCGCATGAAGCCGAAAAACCAGCGCCCGAGTGAAAGCCAGATCGCGGTGAAAGTCCACGAGCTGCTGAACATGGTGCAACTGGATTGGCTGTCGGATCGCTACCCGGAACAACTCTCCGGCGGTCAGCGTCAACGTATTGCCTTGGCTCGTGCCTTGGCGGTTGAACCGAAAGTCTTGCTGCTCGATGAACCCTTCGGCGCCCTCGACGCCAAGGTCCGTAAAGAACTGCGTCGCTGGCTCGCACGCCTGCACGAGGACATCAACCTGACCTCGGTGTTCGTGACTCACGACCAGGAAGAAGCGATGGAAGTCGCCGACCGCATCGTGGTGATGAACAAGGGGGTGATCGAGCAGATCGGCTCACCGGGCGACGTCTACGAAAACCCGGCCAGCGATTTCGTTTATCACTTCCTGGGTGACTCGAACCGGTTGCATCTGGGTGAAGACAACCATGTGCTGTTCCGTCCTCACGAAGTGTCGCTGTCGCGTCATGAGCTGGAGGATCACCACGCGGCCGAGGTGCGAGATATTCGTCCGTTGGGCGCGACGACACGGGTGACGCTGAAGGTCGAAGGCCAGAGCGAATTGATCGAAGCTGAAGTGGTGAAAGATCACGACAGCCTGATCGGGTTGGCGAAGGGCGAGACGCTGTTCTTCAAGCCGAAGGTCTGGCAGAAGCTCGCCAACCTCTAAGATCAAAAGCTTCGCGAGCAGGCTCGCTCCCACAGGGGATCGGTGTTGCGCACAAATTGTGTGACCGACCAAAACCCTTGTGGGAGCGAGCTTGCTCGCGATTGCGATCTACACAGCTGCGCGTTTCGAATTGACCCGCACACCGCCCACCCGCGTCTCGATCTGCTCTTTCAAGTCACGCCGCAACCCCAGCAAAAACGCCAACTCCACCACCACAAACAACGGCCCGACAATCAACCCCGTCACATCATCGACAAACGCCGGTTTGCGTCCTTCGTAGTGATGACCGACAAATTGAATCGCCCAACCCACCACAAACATCCCGATGCCGCTCGCCAGCCAGACAAGCGTGCTTTGTTGCGCGAGCACATGACCCAGCCAAACACAAAGGCCCAGCAACACCGTCATCAGCACGCCCAGCCGTAACTCCAGTCGCAGATAAAACCATGCCGAAGCCAACGCCAAAAGCACTGCCGGTGACACCCAAACCCCGGCCAGCGGCCACTCGGGCCGTGACAGCAGCACGGCAACGGCGACAACGATCAGCGGAATACCGATAAAGTGGGTGGCAATATTGCGCGGGTCACGGTGGTAGGCGGCGTATTGACTGAGATGGTCGACGAGGCTTTTCATTGTTGTTCCTCCTGTTGGGTGATGGATCATGCCCCGGGTCCACATTTCGCTCTGTCAGGCAGGCGACAATCTCCAGGAGTTTTCATGGACATGCAGGTTTTGCGTTCGCGGCTGGATAAAGGGCAGTGGTTCAGCCATCTACCTGTTCCTTTACAGGATAGTCTGCTGGCCGCCGCCAGGGTGCGGCGGTTGTCGCCAGGCCAGCGGCTGTTCAAGCGCGGCGATCCACCGTGCGGGCTGTACGCGGTGCTTGAAGGTTCGGTGCGGATCGGCGCAGTGAGCGAGCAGGGCAAGGAGGCGCTGTTGAGCCTGGTGGAGTCGCCCCACTGGTTCGGCGAAATCTGTCTGTTTGATGGCCAGCCGCGCACTCATGATGCGTTCGGTCTGGGTCATTGCGTCCTGTTGCACATCTCGCAAACCGCGCTGCTGACGTTGCTTGATGAACAACCGGCGTACTGGCGGCAACTGGCATTGCTGATGAGCCAGAAACTGCGCCTGACCTTCATCAATCTCGAACAACTGAGCCTCATGCCAACCGCCGCTCGACTGGCTCATCGCTTGCTGATGATCGCCGAGGGTTACGGCGAAATCGACCCGCCGCGACGGGTGTTGCAACTGCCCCAGGAACAATTGGCGTCGATGCTTTCGCTGTCGCGCCAGACCACCAACCAGATTCTCAAGGACTTGCAGGGGCAGGGGATTGTGAATCTCAAGTACGGCGAGATCGAGATTCTGGATGCGCAACGATTGCGGATGTTGGCGATTATCTAAAACCCGGCGTTAGTGGTGGGCTTTGGACGCGAAGGCGCCTAGCCTGTGATGACGACAATCGAGGTGTGCCATGCGTGTGCTGTTAGTGGAAGACGAACCTGAGACCGCCAAACTCCTGGCTAAAGGTCTGAGCGAGGCAAGTTACTCAGTCGATGTGGCGGTCAACGGTATGGACGGCCGTCGTTTCATCGAGTCTGGCGAATACGAGCTGATCATCCTCGACGTGATGCTGCCCGGGCTCAATGGATGGCAGTTGCTGCAGCAGATCCGCAAGCTCGGTGATACGCCGGTGCTGTTCCTGACCACCAAGGACGGCATCGAGGATCGCCTGCGCGACCTGGAGTTGCATGAGGATGACTACCTGCTCAAGCCGTTTGCCGTGAGTGAACTGGTGAAGCGGGTGCGTAAATTGTTGCGGCGGGATCGGGGGCGCTGAGGCGTTTCTGTAGTGTCTGGTCTGGCCTCATCGCGAGCAAGCTCGCTCCCACATTGGAATGCGGTCAACTGTGGGAGCGAGCTTGCTCGCGAAGAGGCCAGACCAGACAACCCAGCTCCCGGATCCTTTACCGCAACCCATCCCGAAACTGCCCCGGTGTCATCCCGGTCCAGCGCTTGAACGCGCGGCTGAAGCTGCTCGTGTCCGCAAATCCCAGCAGATAGCTGATCTCGCTCAATGAGCATTGCGGATCGCGTAAATGCAGCAGCGCCAGGTTCTCGCGACTCTCGTTGAGCAGCGTATCGAACCGGTAACCCTCGTCCGCCAGATGCCGTTGCAGGCTGCGCAAACTCAGGTGCAAGGCCTGGGCGATGTGTTCGGCGCTGGGCTCACCTTCCGGCAATTGCTCCTCAATGGCGTCGCGGACCTTGCGTTCCCAGGTCAGGGGTTTGAGTTGGGCGAGGGTGCGTTTGAGCACGGCTTCGTTGTGCTCGGCCAGTTCCGGGTTGGCGTCGTCCAGGTGGCTGTCGAAGTCCACGACGGCGAATTCCAGTCGGTCTTCATCGGCGGCGAAGTACACCGGTGAGCGGAAGACTTTGTGCCATTGATGCGGGTCCGCCGGTTCCGGGCGACGCAAGTACACCGCCAGCGGGGCGTAATCGCGGCCCAGGCGATTGCGGCAGGTGCGTACGTAAATCGCCGTGAAGGCGTCGATGGCCTCGAAGGCCGGGGCCGGATTGCCTGGCGGGATCTTCAGGCGGAAGCGGTAGCGGTCCTCGGCGCGGGTCAGTTCCAGGTCCAGGGCATCACTGACCACCTGGTGATAACGAACGATGCGTTCGAACACTTCTCGCAGACTGCCGCTGGCCACCAGCGCATAACCGAGCGCGTGAAACGTGGTGGGGCTGACGAAGCGCGATACCCGCAAACCAATCGCCGGGTCGCCGCTGACTTGCACCGCGATTTCCCACAGGCGCGTGGTGCCGGACAACGGGTAACGGGCGTTCGGGTCGTCCATCAGTTGCGGGTCGAGCCCCGCCTGTTGGCACAGGGCGGTGCTGTCGAGGCCCAGGGCATCGAGTTGCTTGCGCAGGGCGCGGGTCCAGCTGGCGAGGGAGGTCGGTTCAGTCATGCTGATTGGCGCTTCCGGTCAACAGGTTGGCGTTCACGGCTACCGCTTTGCGAGGGTTCACAAGGCAGGATGCGAACATCAATAATCAGAGGATGGAAGCATGCACGGTACTTCTGCAAGTCCCCAGCGACTGAATGCAACTCAGCGATCAGCGCATATTCGCCAAGTGGTGCTGGCCAAGGGGGTCGAACTGCGTCAGCGCTACCCGATTCTCAACCATCAGGACGCCCTGGGCGCGGGCATTCTGGCCTTCGCGCTGGTCGGCATGATTGGCTCGGCGACGCTCTACATGACTGGGCACATGGCCTGGTGGGTGTGCCTGTTGCTCAATGCATTTTTCGCCTCGCTGACCCACGAGTTGGAACACGACCTGATTCATAGCATGTACTTCCGCAAACAACGCGTGCCGCACAACCTGATGATGGGACTGGTGTGGCTGGCGCGGCCGAGCACGATCAATCCGTGGATTCGTCGACATCTGCACCTCAATCACCACAAAGTCTCCGGCACAGAATCCGATATGGAAGAGCGCGCCATCACCAACGGCGAACCCTGGGGTTTTGCGCGGCTATTGATGGTCGGCGACAACGTGATGTCGGCGTTCATCCGTATGCTGCGGGCCAAGACCTGGGCTCACAAGATCAGCATCATCAAGCGCGCGCTGAAGGTCTACGCGCCACTGGCGCTGGTGCATTGGGGGGCTTGGTACATGTTTCTCGGCGTTCACGCGGCGAACGGCATCGCTCATCTGCTGGGTACGCCTATCGAATGGTCGGCGACTACTTTGTCGGTGATGCAGGTCATCGATATCGCTGCCGTGGTGATCATCGGGCCAAACGTGTTGCGTACCTTTTGCCTGCATTTCGTCAGCTCGAACATGCACTACTACGGTGACGTGGAGCCGGGCAACGTGATCCAGCAGACCCAGGTGCTGAACCCTTGGTGGATGTGGCCGTTGCAGGCGTTCTGCTTCAACTTCGGCAGCAGTCACGGCATCCATCACTTTGTGGTCAAGGAACCGTTTTACATCCGTCAGATGACCGTACCAGTGGCGCATAAGGTGATGCGTGAGATGGGTGTGCGGTTCAATGATTTCGGGACGTTTGGGCGGGCGAACCGGTTTGTGCGCAAGGAAACGACAGCACCGCAGGAGGTGCATGCCGCTCAGGCATGATCGATGCACTCGAAAACTCAAAACGGCAAAGGCGCCCGTCATCAATCTGACCCAAAGGGGCGGTACGTTATGACCCAAGCAGGATGGCTTGGTAGTTGCTGTATCGCTGATTGATATATGTGTTTTGGATCTAATAAAGTAATTAAATATTCCTTTATTGGATAACCGTTTCAGTCAATCATCGCCTCCAGTGATGTTGATTAGCGCTAGCAGATTTTGAGTTTCCGGGGCCGTCTCCTTGGCAGGGTGCGGTCCCTTTTTTTGTCTATTCAAAACTGCTGTATATGCCTTGTAGGTCTTAATAAATAGCTTCTTATTCCTTAACGAATATAACTCTCCTCCCTATACTTGCTCAGGAACAGACACGCAGCAGGAGAGCTCCCCCCATGCGCAACGAATCAATTCGCTACCTGATTGTGCCGGGCTGGCAAGGATCGCCAGAAGATCATTGGCAAAGCCATTGGCAGAACAGCCTGCCGAACAGCGCGCGGGTGGAGCAGGCCGACTGGCTGACGCCGCGTCGTGAAGACTGGGTCGCGGCACTGGCTGAGGCGATTGCCGCCGACAGCACGCCGGTGATCCTGATCGCCCATAGCCTGGGTTGCATCACTGTCGCGCATTGGGCGGCCACGGCGCCTGTGCAGTTTTTGCGTCAGGTTCGTGGCGCCTTGCTGGTCGCCCCTGCGGACGTCGAACGTCCGGCCTGCGCACCGGCCCTGCGCAACTTCGCGCCGATTCCGACCCACCTGCTGCCGTTCCCGAGTCAGGTTGTCAGCTCCGACAACGACAGCGCCGTGAGCGCACCGCGTGCATTGGAACTGGCACGTCACTGGGGCGCCGAGGCGGGGATTTTGTCGGGTGCCGGACACATCAACGTGAAGTCCGGTCACCAACGCTGGGAGCAGGGTTTTGCTTATCTCTATCGCCTGCAAAACCGAATGGAACACCACGCCCTGCGCCGCGCTTGAACCTTTTCTTTTTTGCTTTTGTTTTTTAAAACAACGCCCCCCGTCTCCCGGCGGTTTAGGGCGGGAGTCTGCCATGAGTTTTGAAGCCTTCGGTCAGCCGCTGCTGACCTTCCCCGACGCAGAAAAAAGCCCCCTGAGCATTCGCGCCAAGGCGCTGGTGTTTGTCGATCCGCGTTCCCGTCAACTACGCCAGGAGCTGGAGCTACTGGCACCGCGCTCGATCTCGGTATTGATCCGTGGCGAAACCGGCAGCGGCAAGGAATTGCTTGCGCGGCACATCCATCGCGCGAGTGATCGTGGCGGGTTGTTCGTCTCGGTCAACTGTGGCGCGATCAGTCCGACTTACGCCGATGCGGAATTGTTCGGTTATGCCGCTGGCAGTTACAGCGGTTCGGCCAGCAGTCGTGCTGGCTGGTTCGGTTCTGCCAACGGCGGGACACTCTACCTGGATGAGATCGGCGACTTGCCGCTACCGATCCAGATCAAATTGCTCGCGGCGCTGGAAAACCACGAAGTCACGCGTGTCGGCGCTCACCAACCAAGCCCGGTGGACGTGCGCCTGGTCGCGGCTACCAGTATCGATCTGGCCCAAGCGGTGTCCGCTGGAAAATTCCATGAGCGGCTCTACCACTACCTCAGCGAAGGCCAGCTCGAACTGCCGGCCTTGCGTGAACGGGTGGGCGATATTCTGTCGCTGTCCGAATATTTCCTCGGCATCTATAGCCAGCGCCTTGACCTGCCGGTGCCGCTGATCAGCGAAGCCGCGCAGCATTTGTTAGAGCAACACAGTTGGCCGGGTAATACCCGGGAGCTGGAAAACGTCATTCACTTTGCGTTGTTGGTCAGCACCGGCGATGAGATTTTGCCGGAGCATTTGAATCTGCCCGAGGCGCCGCCGTCATGGGTGCAGATCGAGCGGCAACTGAAGCAGATTCTCGGCAGCGGTTCCACCGCAGAGAAAGAAGCCTTGAAACAACTCCTCAAAAACACCGCGTTTGTGTAGGAGCTGGCGCAGCCTGCGATCTTTTGATCTTGGCAATGCTCTAGATTGCCGAAGATCAAGATCAAAAGATCGCAGCCCTCGGCAGCTCCTACGTCGTATGAACAAAATGGAATATGAAAGTGAATAAAAGATATTGTTCGGGAATAAAAAATCCCGGTATTGTCCGCGTCACGCCAGCGATAGCACTTCATTAGCACTTACAAAAACCACTCGTAATAAACAAGCCGTCGTCGATGACGACCGTGATTTTCGATAAGGACACTGCATGAAAAAGGTTCTGTTGTTCACCGCATTGGCGGCTGCCCTGACTGCGGGCCTGGCCCAGGCTGGCGAGAAACTGGTGGTTGCGGCGACCCCGGTTCCACACGCCGAAATTCTGGAACTGATCAAACCAACCCTCGCCAAAGACGGTGTGGACCTGGAAATCAAAGTCTTCACCGACTACGTTCAGCCGAACGTGCAAGTTGACCAGAAGCGTCTGGACGCCAACTACTTCCAGACCCTGCCGTACCTGAAGAGCTTCAATGAAGGGAAAGGCACTAACCTGGTGACCGTGATCGGCGTGCACGTCGAACCCTTCGGCGGCTACTCGAAGAAAGTCAAAACCCTGGCTGAGCTGAAAGACGGCGCAACCATTGCCATCCCTAACGAAGGCAGCAACAGCGGCCGCGCCCTGATCCTGCTGCAGAAGGCCGGCCTGATCGAGTTGAAAGACCCGAAAAACGCTCTGGCCACCCCGAAAGACATTGCCAAGAACCCGCACAACTTCAAGTTCAAGGAACTGGAATCGGCCATGCTGCCGCGTGTTCTGGACCAGGTCGACCTGGACATGATCAACACCAACTACGCGCTGGAAGCCGGTCTGAACCCGGCTAAAGACGCGCTGGTGATCGAAGGTGCAGATTCGCCTTACGTGAACTTCCTGGTGGCTCGTCCGGACAACAAGGACAGCGTTGCCATCCAGAAGCTGGCCAAGGCGTTGACCAGTCCTGAAGTGAAAGCATTCATCGAGAAGAAGTACAGCGGCGCGGTATTGCCGGCGTTCTAATTCGCGAGGTAAACGCCTTCAAGGTTTCAAACGCCGACGGCTTGTAGAGCGTCGGCGTTTTTTATTGCGCCAGGATCAAAAGATCGCAGCCTCGTTTCACTCGACAACTCCTACATTGAAAAGCGGTATGCGATCCATGAAGCACACCTACCGTCAGATGCGCTTCCCGTTTACCGTGGCATTTCCGGTGAGCAGTTCCACGGCAGCAATGCTTCATAGTCGGTTACTGACTGCGCATGCGGC
>NZ_JBBWCB010000171.1:0-10124 GCF_039888995.1 Pseudomonas rossensis
CGGTACGAGACCATTCAATGGCTGATGTTTCAGATGGGTGGCATCGGGCCAATGTTCGGCCAGCTCGGTTTTTTCAACAGATTTGCCGGCAAGGACTACGAGGACAAGCGTCCCCGCGACCGCTACGTCGATGAAAGTAAACGTTTGTTAAAAGTTCTTGATGGACGTCTGGAAGGGCGCGACTGGATCATGGGCGAGCGCTACACCATCGCGGACATCGCGACCTTCCCCTGGGTGCGCAATCTGATCGGCTTCTATGAGGTTGGCGAGCTGGTGGGCATCGAGGACTTCACGAACGTCACGCGTGTGCTGGAGCGCTTTCTGGCGCGACCGGCGGTGATGCGCGGGCTGGAAATCCCCCATTAAAACGCTTCGATTTGAACAAGACCAAGGCAGGCCATGCACTCATTCGATTTCAAGCAAGTAGATGTCTTCAGCCGTATTGCGCTCAAGGGCAATCCGTTGGCGGTGGTGTTCGGCGCCGATGAGCTCAGTGATGAGCGCATGGCGGCGTTCGCCAGCTGGACCAACCTCAGCGAAACCACATTCATACTCGAACCGCGCGATCCTCGCGCCGATTATCGCGTGCGGATCTTCACCACCCTGAACGAATTGCCGTTCGCCGGTCATCCGACACTGGGTACCTGCCATGCGTGGCTGGAGGCCGGTGGCGTGCCCAAGGGCGAAGAGATTATTCAGGAGTGCGGCGTGGGGCTGGTACGGGTTCGTCGACAAGGGACAGAGCTGGCCTTTCTCGCACCGCCATTGCTCAAAACCGGGCCGGTGGAGGCGGATGTGGTGGAACGGGTGCGGCGGGGGCTCGGGCTGGAATCGGGGGCGATTGTGCGCATTCAGTGGGTCGACAACGGTGCCGGATGGCTGGCCGTGATGGTCGAGGATCGCCAGCAGGTGCTGGACCTGCAACCGGATCATTCGCAAATGCTCGGCCTGGCCGTCGGTGTCATCGCGCCATGGCATCCCGAGCGCGATGGTGATGACGCACAGTTCGAAGTGCGGGCGTTTATCTCCGGCGACGGTATGCCGGAAGACCCCGCCACCGGAAGCCTGAACGCCGGGATTGCCCAATGGTTGCTCAGCGAAGGACTGGCGCCGGCGTCCTATGTGGTCAGCCAGGGCCTGACCATGGGCCGTGCCGGACGCATTCAGGTCGAGCAAGTGGACGACGAGATCTGGATTGGCGGCGCGGTGGTGACCTGCATCAGCGGAACAATGACGCTCTAGCAGAGCTCGCCGCAAAACCCTGCTACATGCTTGTATCGCGGTGATTATTGCCGAACCGGTAAGGGCTTATTTCGCGTCTGAGGTTTGTGCCCCGCGCCTTTCAGGGCATAAGCTTCGCCTCCTACGACTTTTGTCTCGTCTGCCGTTTTTCAGGAACCCCTCATGTCCAGTCAGTTCCCCGAAGCACGTCCACGCCGTCTGCGCCGCAATGCGAGCCTGCGCAGCCTGTTCCAGGAAACCGAGTTCAGCTTGAACGACCTGGTGCTGCCGATTTTCGTCGAGGAAGAAATCGATGATTTCGTGCCGATCAAGAGCATGCCTGGCGTGATGCGCATTCCGGAGTCGAAACTGGCTGGCGAAATCGAGCGCTACGCCCGGGCCGGAATCAAGTCGGTGATGACGTTCGGCGTGTCGCACCATTTGGACGGCAACGGCAGCGACACCTGGAGCGACAACGGTCTGGTGTCGCGCATGTCGCGCATCGCCAAGGACGCCGTGCCGGACATGATTGTGATGTCCGACACCTGCTTCTGTGAGTACACCGACCACGGCCATTGCGGTGTGCTGCACAACCATGAGGTCGACAATGACCAGACCCTGATCAACCTCGGCAAACAAGCGGTGGCCGCGGCCCGTGCTGGCGCCGATGTGATCGCCCCGTCGGCGGCCATGGACGGGCAGGTTCAGGCCATTCGCCGGGCGCTCGATGAAGCGGGTTTCAGCCAGACCGCGATCATGGCCTATTCGACCAAATTCGCGTCCGCGCTCTACGGTCCGTTCCGTGAAGCCGGCGGCAGCGCACTCAAGGGCGACCGCAAAAGCTATCAGATGAACCCGATGAACCGCCGCGAAGCGGTGCGCGAATCACTGATGGACGAGCAGGAAGGCGCCGACGCGCTAATGGTCAAACCGGCCGGCGCATACCTGGACATCATCCGCGACATTCGCGAAGCCTCGCGTTTGCCGCTGTCGGCGTATCAGGTGAGCGGCGAGTACGCGATGATCAAATTCGCCGCCCAGGCCGGGGCAATCGATGAGGCTCGCGTGGTGCGTGAGAGCCTTGGCGCGATCAAGCGGGCAGGGGCGGATCTGATCTTCACTTACTTTGCGATGGACCTGGCGCTGACCGGGATCTGATCAAGATCAAAAGATCGCAGCCTGCGGCAGCTCCTACAGGAAATTGAGTACACCTGTAGGAGCTGCCGCACGCTGCGATCTTTTGATCCTCAGCCGAAAAACGGCCTGATCCCGTGATCCCGGAAGTACCGCTCGATCACCTTCGGATCGGCGCACGTGTCGGCAATCGCCACATACGTATCCGGCCGCAACAGGTAAAACCCGTTACGCCCCAGGCCAGCCGCTTCAAACGCCGGCCGCCAGTCAAAAACATGCAACGGCAAATGATGTTCATGGCACCAGGCGATCATTTCGTCGCTGGTGTCGCCGTACACATGCACCTGCCAGGTCAGACATTTCAGCGATTCGAAATTGTCCCCCTCACCATCGTGAGCCCAAGGCAGGCGGTCGCCACCGTGAACATGACCAGCAACGCCCGTGCTCAACGGCATCCCGCGATAATTCAGGGTGATCTGCGACACCGTGCGAAACAGAAACTCGCGGGACGTCTCAAACGATGCCATTTTTGGAATCACGAAAGGCGCCAGACGCGTGCGCAACAAATCGGCCATGCGGCCTTCGGCGGTGACGAACGTGAACACTCGGTCGGTGGTGGTCACCAGTTTGCGGGCAAACGAAATGCGCTCGGTTTCGTAAGTGTCGAGGAGTTTTGCCTCAGCGCCGCCGCTCAACACCGCCGCGAGTTTCCAGGCGAGGTTGATGGCGTCGCCGATCCCGGTGTTCATGCCCTGACCACCCGCCGGGCTGTGGACGTGGGCGGCGTCACCCAATAGAAACGCGCGCCCGGTGCGAAAATGATCCGCCACCCGATGATGCACGCGGTAGGTCGAGAACCAGTTCACCTGTTCGATCTGCACCTTCAGATGCTCGATGGCCTGGCTGCTGACGTCTTCAATCCGGAGGGTTTCAGCATGTTCGGCGCGTTCGTCGCGCACGGTACCGATCAAGCGGGCGCGACCTTCACCGGCTAATGGAAACACCGCGAGGAAATCCGCTTCATCGAGGTCCACGTGCAGTTCACCATTGAACGTTGGCCCGCGGGCCTGCACGTCGGCGACGTAGAAAATCTGCTGATAGGTGCCGCCGGGGAAAGCGGTGTCCAGGGCCTTGCGCACGATTGACCGAGCACCGTCGCAGCCAGCCAGGTAGCAGGCCTGACAGGTTTCCTGCTGGCCATCGCGCAAGCGCAGTCGGGCGGTGATGCCGTCGCCGGTTTCCTCGAAACTTTCCAGTTCAGTGTTGCGCTCTACCGTAATCCCGAAGGCCTCAAGGCGTTCTATCAGCAGTCGCTCGTGCTCGTCTTGAGGAAATATTTCCAGGAATGCGTAGGGCGTCAGACCCTCGCCGATGGTGCTCAGGGGCAGGCGCGCCACGGGCTCGCCCTTGACCCAGAAATTCGCCGCGGCCACTCGATGACCGTTCTTTACAACGGCATCGCTGAGGTCGAGCTGGCGATACAGTTCAAGCGTTCGTGCCTGAACGGCCAGAGCCCTGGACGTGGTGCCGGGGGCCGACGTCTTGTCGATGATGCGCACCTGCACGCCGAGCTTGCTCAGCCAAAGAGCCAGCACCAGACCGGTGGGCCCTGCACCATTAATCAGCACGTCATTGCGGTTCATCTTGTCTCCCAGAGCAAAGGCAGGCGCCATGGGATCAGGCGGTGAACTTTAATTGAAGGCCATCGAGGGCGCCGGCGCCAGTAACAGGCTTTCGACGCGCCAGCCGGTATGCCCTCAAAAATCGACGGACTTGATGAAATCGATGAAGGCTTTCTGGCGTGAGGTGTGCTGATGCGCGTGGGGCCAGAGTGCGTGGATCTTTGTCGAGTTGGCCGTGTGGTCCAGCAACATCGGTGTCAACAACCCTTCACGCAACGGCTTGCGAATCGAGATATCGGGCAGGCAAGCGATGCCCAGACCTTTGAGGGCGAAATCGATTCGGGTGTTGATGTCGTTGCAGACAATTGAAGTCGGCAGGTGCAGCTCACCGCAATCGTTGAGTGGCCAGGGTTCGACCTTGCCCGAGTTCGGTGAGCGATAGTGCAGCAACTTGTGTTCGAGCAGTTGCTGAGGGCGGGTCGGCACCCCATGGCGAAGCAGGTAGGCGGGGGAGGCGACGATCAGCCGGCGGAAATCCCCCATGTGGTGCGCGCGCAAATTGCTGTCGGCACCGTCGCCGACGCGAATCGCCGCGTCGAAACCTTCCTGGATGATGTCAACGTTGCGCTCGGCGTAATCGAGTTCCAGCTCGATTTGCGGATAGCGTTCATTGAAGCGCGCCAGGTGATCGAGAAACACGTCACTGATGGGTGCCAGGCTGATCTTGAGTTTACCCCGTGGCAAGTCGGCGGCGCTGCTCAGTTCCGTCTGGATTTCTTCTATCTCGTCCAGAATGCGCCGGCTGCGTTCCAGCAGCTTTTCACCCTCGGGGGTCAGGGAAATGCTGCGGGTGCTGCGCTGAAACAGCTGAACGCCCAGGCGCTCCTCCAGCCTTGAAATCCGTTTGCCGATGGCAGACGCCGAAACGCCCATGGCGCGGCCGGCCGCCACGAAACTGCGCAGTTCGGCGACCTGGACAAACACGGAAAAAGCAGCAACGGATTCGAGCATGAAGGTTCCTGGATTGCGGACTCTGATGGCCGCACAGACTGGAACGGTAACCTGCTTTTTCCGCAATGCCTATCGCTCTAACCTTCACAGCAGCCGCAATGTTGCCCTTTCGCAGGACCTGCCGGGCAGTAACGAGCGATACGGATATGACGGCGCTCAGGATGAGCAACGGCAGCTTTTAATATTTTCCAGAACGACAGGAGTCGACATTTTGAAGGCATTTGTGACGGGTGTTACGGGGGACATCGGTGGATCGATGGCCATGGCGCTGATCGATCGGGGGTATGAGGTCTATGGCCTGGTGCGCTCCGCTCATCAGGCATACGAGGTGGGGAAACTGGGGATCATCCCGGTGTTCGGGACGCTCTATGACACTGAGACGATCAAGAAGCAGGCACTGGCAGTGGACCTTATCGTCAACGCAGCCAACTCGGACAATGCCTATGTGGTCTCCACTTTGCTGCAGAGCTTGCGGGGTTCGGGCAAGACGTTGATTCACTACAGTGGCACCAGTGTCATTGGTGATCGCGCGGAGGGTGCAGGTTCCGATCAACAGTGGACCGAGCACACCCAGCCTCGGCCACGGTTGGAGAAAGTCGCTCGGGTGGCGATTGACAATGCCATCAGAATGGCCGGTCAGCAGGGCCTTAGAACGCTGGTGGTATGCCCGACGATGGTGTTTGGCGAAGGGCGAGCGCTGCACAAGGACTCGATCCAGATTCCGCTGCTGACACGACTGGCCCGTGAACATGGGGTGGGCGTGTATGTCGGCAGTGGTGAAAATCGTACCGCTTTTGTGCACATCGATGACCTGGTCAGATTGTCGCTGTTGATGCTGGATAAGGCCGAAAGTGGTGCTTACCTGTTCGCCGAGAATGGCGAGGTGTCGATGAAGGAGCTGGCACAGGTCATCAGCGAAAAGCTTGGGTTCGGTGGACGTACTCAGTCGGTGCCCATGGAATACATTCTGCGCGAATGCTGTGCACATGACCCGGAAGAAGCCGAGTACGGGCTGGGTTCGAACATTCGGGTCAGTGGCCAGAAGGCCCGTGACTTCGGCTGGGAACCGCAGCATTCGGATGTCATTTCCTGGATTCGGGATAGCCAGAGCCAGGGGTTTTCAAAATGAGCATTGCGATGAATGGAAATATCCAGATGAAAGACGACCGCGTCATGAGTTGGCCGCTGTTCGCGTTGGCGATTGCGGCCTTTGCGATCGGCACCGCCGAGTTCATCATCATGGGGCTGTTGCCTCAGGTATCGGCCGACCTTGGCGTGTCGATACCGTCTGCCGGTTATCTGGTGTCGGGTTATGCGTTGGGTGTGGTAGTGGGCGGGCCGTTGCTGGCGATGCTCGTCGGCAAAATGGAAGAGAAACGCGCATTGTTGATCCTGATGGCGATTTTCACGGTGGGCAACATTGCCTGCATGATCGCTCCCGGATTCACTTCGCTGATCGTCGCCCGAGTGTTTACCGCGTTCAGTCATGCGTCGTTCATCGGCATGGCAGCGGTTCTGGCGTCGCGTATCGCGCCTCCTGGCAAGGAAGGGCGGGCCATGACGCTGATGTTCACCGGCATGACCCTGGCCAACGTGCTGGGTGTTCCGGTTGGGTCGCTGGTGGGGCAAGTCTACGGCTGGCGCACCACGTTCCTGGGTGTGGTCGCGCTGGGCATTATTTCGCTGCTGATGGTCTGGTACCTGGTTCCGGCCAAGGCCGGCGCCAGCAAGAAAAACACACAAACCAATCTGCAAGGCATGAAGCGCCCGATCATCTGGCTGGGCCTGATGACCAGCGTCATGGCGTCGGCGAGCATGTTCGCGTTTTTCACCTACATCGTGCCGATCCTGCAGGATGTGACGCATGTCGAGCCGAAGTTCGCCAGCGTTGCGTTGCTGGTGTGTGGCCTGGGTATCACCGTGGGCGGCCTGCTGGGCGGCAGACTGGCTGACTGGAGCCTGACCCGTTCGCTGGTGCTGACACTGATGGCCCTGATCGCAGCACTGGTCAGCTTCTACTGGACCAGTCATTTCGTGTATCCAGCGGTCATCAACATGGCGGTGTGGGGTTGCCTGTCGTTCTGCGTGGGGATGTTGCTGCAGGCGCTGATCATTCGTGTGGCCGGCGAATCCGCCAACTATGCGTCCACGCTCAACGTGGGTGCGTTCAATTTGGGCAACGCGATCGGTGCCTGGGTAGGTGGCCGCGTCATCGATGCCGGCATGCCGTTGAACTCCATCACACTGGTTGCTGCGACCATTTCCCTGGTGACGCTGGTCATGGTGCTCGGGATGTTCCTGAGTCGTGATCGCAGCTTGCTGAGTTATCCATCGGCGACTGCCTGAGTCTCGGCCAACGAGGGGCCGCTGTCGGTTCCTCGTTGGCCGCGTGGCTCAAGCGTGCTCGAACAGATGCCCGTAGTTGAGCGTTAATACAAATCCCGACAACACCAGAAACAGCTCCACCATCAGGTAGCAGTTGCCCATGAGGTTCATCGAACTACGACTGCTTCGCAGCCGAACGCAGCCGCGCAGGCTCGACACCTGCTACGAGAGTAATGCGGGAACAGTCAGCAGCCGTCACTGTCATAGCCTGCACCATGCCATTGATCGTATGGTTAACCCGGCTCAACGGATTTGATGGAGCAACATGCAAGCCAATCGATTGATCATGAGCGTCGCGGCGCTGTTGCTGCTGGCCGGTTGCGGCACTCAACGCACTCAGGAGCCGCCTGCCCGCAAACCCGCCGAGGTCAAGACCGAGATCGTGCGCCTGCTGCCGGCCAAAACTGTCGATCGCCAAGGTTGGGCCACGGACATCTACGCAGCCTTTGCCGCTCAGAACATTTACCCATCCACCCAAAACCTGTGCTCGGTGCTTGCCGTCACCGAGCAGGAGTCGACCTTCCAGGTGGACCCTCCAGTGCCGGGCCTGGGCAAGATCGCCCGGGACGAGATCGACCGCCGTGCCGCCAAAGTCCATATCCCCAGCCTGCTGGTGAGCGGTGCATTACAGGTGAGTTCACCCAATGGCAAAAGCTACAGCGACCGTCTCAATGCGGCGCGCAGCGAAAAAGAACTCAGCGCGATCTTCGATGATTTCATCGGCATGGTGCCCATGGGCCGGACCTTGTTCGGTGGGTTCAACCCGGTGCACACCGGCGGACCCATGCAGGTCAGCATCGACTTCGCCGAGCAGCAGGCGCGGGATTACCCGTACTCGGTGGACGTTTCGATCCGTCATGAAGTGTTCAGTCGTCGCGGCGGCATGTATTTCGGCATCGCCCATTTACTCGGTTATCCGGTGAGTTACAAACAGCCGCTGTACCGTTTCGCCGATTTCAATGCCGGTTGGTACGCCAGCCGAAATGCGGCATTTCAGAACGCGGTGAGTCGTGCGTCAGGTATTCCGTTGGCGCTGGATGGCGATCTGGTCCGCTACGACTCGATCATGCCCGGCACCACGGAGTTGGCGGTGCGCACCCTCGGCAAGCAACTGGACATGCGCAATCCGACCATCAGGGATCAATTGGAGGAGGGTAAAGGTCTCGAATTCGAGGACACCCAGCTCTATCAGCGCGTCTTCGCCCTGGCCGAGCAGGCCGAAGGCCGGCCATTGCCCCGTGCCGTGTTGCCGGGGATTGTGCTTCAAAGCCCGAAAATCACTCGCAAACTTACCACGGCCTGGTTCGCCAAGCGGGTCGATGAGCGTTATCAGCGCTGCATGAAGCGCTAAGGGACGTGCGGCCGTTCGCAAGGCCGGGATCCAGATTTTCTACGTGCCGCATCACCGCGCCGAGCCCGATGAACTGGCCCGTTGGAACCCCCCCAGCCCTTACCAACAAGGCGCCAGTCGCGCGCAGGTATTTGCCGCCGGTACCTGGTGCGGGAGTGCCCTCAGATTACCTTCACCGCTCGACCGATGAATTGAATCGGCCCGGTCGGCTTGCCGATCGGCGAGCCATTCGGGTTTTCCAGGGTCAGCTCGAACAACTGGTTGGGTTGCAGTGACGGCAGTTTGCCCAGCGGGATGGAAAGTGTTTGCCCCGGCTTGACCAACCCCAGTGACACCGGCCCTTGCCAGCCATCGGCCTTGGTCCAGAACTCCAGTGCCTTGTCGGCCGGAACCTCTATGACACCCAGCGGGATAAGCTGGATTTCCCTCGAATTGCTGGCCTGAACCACCCAGCCCGGCGCCTTGTCCTGAGGACCGACCAACACCACCAGATAGGTTGGCTTGACGGTGGTTTGCGTCAGCATCAACGCGCCGAGCAGCAACGTGGCCGCCAGGCCCGCACCGGCGAGCCCACGCCAAAGAGGCAACAGATTCCACCAGGATGAAGACCGAGCGGCGATTGGCGAAGGTTGCTGACTCAAGTTGTTGACGCTGCGCTCGATGCGATGCCAAAGGTGTGGCGACGGCGTGTGAGCTTCCGCCAGGTCGGTCAGGCCGAGCAAGCGGCGCTCCCAGGCATCCACGGTTGCCCGTAAATCAGGTTCGTCGCGCAGGCGTTGTTGGACCTCGGTACGAAGTTCGGCCGAGAGCGTACCCAGCACATATTCGCTGGCCAGTTCGTCGAGCTCTTCCGGAGTTTCATTCGCAGGTTTGGTCATCCCATGCACTCCCGCAATGCCGTCAGGCTCCGCTTGATCCAGGCTTTGACCGTGCCCAGTGGGGTACCGAGTTTTTGTGAGATTTCAGCGTGCGAATAACCGTCGACATAGGCGTGCAGAATGCAGGTGCGCCGTGCAGGTTCCAGTTGCTCCAGGCAATGATAAATGCGCCCGGAATGAGCCTGAGCATCGAATGTTTCCACGTCGTACGGCACGTCGATTTCACCTTGAATTTCTCGGCTATTGTCTCGGATGAAATTCAGCGCCAGATGCCGCGTCAGGCTGAACATCCAGCCCCGCGCCGACCCTCGCGCCGGATTAAAACGCGCGGCGCCATTCCATATCTTGATGAACGCATCGTGGACGATGTCCTCTGCCAGCGCAGTGTCGCGCACCAGGCGTTTGGCAACACCTAGCAGGCGCGGACTTTCCTGTACATACAACTCACGCAGGGCCTGACGTTCACCACGGGCGCAGGCGGCGAGGTGGGCTTCGTAATCGAAAGAGGTTTCGGACAAGGAC
>NZ_JBBWCB010000172.1:0-9981 GCF_039888995.1 Pseudomonas rossensis
GTAATAAAGGCCACTGGGGCCAAACTCGCCCAAGGCATAGCGGTGCATCTGACGACTGTCACGCAAACCGGTATTCACCCGTGCGCCGGTCTGCACGGTCTTGTAGGCCACCTGCGGGTAAAACTCGTTCCAGCGCTGGTGCGACCAGCCTTTTCCTGGCGGACGGCCTTCCGCCGACGAGCCGATACGGCGGTTGAGGAAAAATTCAATCTGCTTCTGCCAAGGGTTGCGGTCGACCACGTTGGAATACTGGCTGGGGAACGGAGTCAGGCCTGGTTGACGCAAGAACGCGTCGAGCGCCGCACTCGGCGGAGCGCTGCGGGCGACGCTGGTGGGATCTTGTTGCGGTAGCGGGCCGATGGTGGCGGGTGGAAAGGGCAACTGCGCCGCCGGGGTAGTGGGGTCGAGTTTTTCCAGACCGAATTCTTCGAACAGCGCCAGTGGCTGAGTGAACGGCAGAGCACCGTACAGTGGGCTGGGTTTTCCGTTAGTAGGGTAATTGAAACTGGTCTGCAGCGCTGGCGGCAGGATGTTTTCCTGGAGCGGGGTTTTTCGGGTGCCTTTGACGCCACCCGGCAAATCGAAGGAATCCAGGTTAGCCGGGGGCATGGTCAAAATGGCGTTCAAGGCGCCTGCTTTGTCAGCCGGTTCGTCGTAGTTCGCCGAGGGGTCTGACGGTTCGGGCTGTCGCTCATCGTCGATCGGGCTGGCACGTAGAGTCGCTGTGCCCAGCGTCATAGACAGAAGGACGCTTACACGCGTCAGGAGGTCGAACCACTTGAAGGGGTACCGCGCTTTTCTGTCCATTACCAGCCGCCTCAAAGTCGTGAAGGGGTAATGGGGCTTGTGCAAGGACCTCGCCAGATTTGTAACGGTTTTTTACGAAAGCATTAAGACTAATATAACAATGGCTTATCAACATCAATTTGCCATAACCGGGGAAACGACTGGGGAATGACACCCGCTAACGGGGAAAGTTCGCACCCGTTTTCAGGGGACCAATTTGAACGACAGACGGACACTCGTGCCCTCGCCTTCACGGCTTTCCAGGGTCACCGCACCGCCAAACCGCTCCATGATCCGCTTGACCAGCACCAGTCCGACACCCAGCCCGCCTTGTTTGGTGGTGAAAAACGGCCGGAAGGCCATGCTGCGCTGTTCTTCGTTCATGCCTTTGCCGGTGTCGCTCACCACCACGCCGAGGCCACGGGAATCGGTCGGCTCCAATGTGATGGTTAACGTGCCGCTCTTGTCCATGGCTTCCAGTGCATTGGCCAGCAAACTGTTGAGGATCTGCGTCAACTGCACCTGCTGGCTCAGGACCATGGGCGTCAGCTTCGGGTCGAACACCACGTGGACCGAGGCTTTGGCGATTTGATGCTCGAAAGCCATCAGGCTGTCATGCAGCGCCGCCACCAGGTTTACAGGCTCGGAGTCATCGTTGAGCGGACGCAAGGATTGCAGCAGCTCCCTCACCCACTTCGACATGCGATCCACTTGGCCGATGATGTCATTGATGTTCTTGTGGGCCGGGCCGCTGTCGAATTCCAGCGCCAGTTCGGCGCTTGAACGGATGGTCGCCAGCGGATTACGCAAACTGTGGGCCACCGCCGACGACATCTCGCCCAGGACGACAAAGGTTTCGTTGGTGATCAGTTGCTTTTGTTGCGCCTCCAGCAAAATGGCCGCCCGGCGCACGATCCAGTAAAGCCCCAGGTAAATCAGCCCGCCGCCCAGCGCAGTGGCCAGCCAGATCAGCACCAGGCCGCGCTCCATGCGGCTGATCAGGTCCTTGGGTTCCTTGTAGATCTCGACCATCGCCGTGACTTTGTTGCCGTCGGCATCGAACAGCGGAATGTAGTTCTCGATAAAGATGTATTCCGGGGGCGTCACGAACTTCTGCTCCATGCGGCTCTTGTCCACATCGTGATAGCTGGCCGACACAGGAACTTTGGAAGTAAAGGCGTGATCCAGGTCCTCGTCGGAGTGGATCGTGGTGCCCATCAATGCCGGGTTGGTCGACCAGATCACTATGCGGTCGGGGGCATAGATGTTGGCCAGGATCACGTCCGGCAGGTGCGCGATATGGTCGAGGAACTCGCCCCGGGCATTGGCACGGGCCAGCGGGTCGACATCGGAAAAGTCCTTGTCTTTGCGCGGATCGAGCAGCTCGCCCATGGTCCGCACATTAGGGATCGACACATGACGCACCTCGGCCGAGGCAATCGCCTGAACAAACTGTGACGTCAACAACGCGTCGCGCTGCACGCTTTCGGTAATCACGAACCGGGTGGACACCGTCCCCAACGCCACCGCCACCGTGCCAATCACCGCCATGCTGATGAGCGAAAACCAGCGCAGTAAATTGAACGGCTGCTTGCGCGAGCTCAGGCGAATATCACCCCCCTCGGCCTGGAGTGTTTGAGTAGGCATGTCCATGGACGTGTTCCCGACGATTCCCCTATAGGGTTATAGCCCACTAATGGCCGTTTGCCCGACGTTGGGTCTCGTCCCCCCACTTCCTCCTTATGCCCATCTACCCCCAATGCTGGGGACAGTGGCCCGCTCCCAAAAACCGCGCTCCGATGCCGTTTATGGGTGATACGCCCGTGACTGGGGCCTCTACCGGCCGTTTTCGCCGGTTGGTATGGAAGTTGCCGAAGCCCTCTCAACTGACCCGTCTCCATGGGGCAGGCATTCCGATATATAGAGGGCTTAACTCATGCACCCTTTACTGTCCAAAACCGCGGTCGCCCTGGTCGTTAGTGCACTGGCCCAAGGTGTCGCCCTGGCGGCGCTTTTTGCCGTCGACCCCGGCCCCTATGTACCCGCCAATGGCTCGTTCGCCGCCTGGTATCAGGACACTCACGGTCGAACCCTCGAGCTTTGCCTGTCCAAGGCCGTCAGCTCCAGGGTTGCCAGTGCACCCGGTGCGCCGGCCTACATGTGCCTGTTGAATCCGACCCCCGGCGTTTTCGACGACACGCAGCCCGTCGTTTTCCCGAGCAACTTTCCCGATGAGGCGTTCTGGTTCACCGGCGACGGCTCAATCGTCGATACCGCACGGGGCATCGACCTGACCTATGTCAGCGCCGTGGAAGCCGCCTTCGCCGCTGAAGAACCGGTAGACGGCGACCAGGTCAGTTTTGGCCGCATCCGCATTCGGGTGGACGTGCCCACCGCCGGCGTCTACACCATCACCCACCCCTATGGCGTCGACATATTTGACGTTCCCGCCGGTGGACGCCGCGCAATCAACATGACCCGCGACATCGGCATTGGCACGCCGAAAACCTACGACGGCGCACTCAAGAGTGACATCGGCCCATTCCTGCGCAGCGTCAACGGCCCCTACACCGAGACTAACCCGGCCACCGGGTCGGCCGAGCATTTCGTTGGCGATCCGAATCTGGAAGAAGCCTTCACCGGCAGCCCTTTCAATACCAACTACATTCGCATCGAAGGGCCTAACGGTCTGGACTTGCGCACAACAGTAATGGCCATTTCCGGCAAGTTGGCGACCGTGGCCCGGCCAACCCCGATGATCACCGAGCGCAGCACTTACTCGCGTAAGGCCGGTGAAAGCGCACCGGTGGCGCAGCAGGATGTGTTCGTCATGGCCCCACCGCCACCGGCCACCGTGACCCTGGACAGCAACACTCCGGTGCTGAACCTGACCGAGGCTGATACCTCCGGCCACTGGTACGCCCAGTCCGCAACCAACCCGACATTGCCAAACAACCTGGTGCTGACCGCCGATAACCACCTGGCCATTCCCAGCAGCACACCGACCACCCTGTCGATGCCACTGACGGACCTGGTGGTGATCCAGACCGCCCAGTACAGCTTGAGCTCCGCGCAAATCACGGTAGTGGCTTCGACCAGCGATGAAACCTCGCCGCCGGTACTCACCGCCACCACCAGCACCGGTGTCGCCATAGGAGCCCTGAGTGGCGATGGCGCAGTGAAATCCCTGGCGACCGGCATCTCGCCAATTCCACCGGCCAAGGTTCGAGTGACGTCATCCAATGGCGGCAGCGATACCGAAGAAGTGGTCATCGTGCAATGAACGCACACATGCCCAGATCCTCATCAGGAGGCATCATGAACAAATTGCCACGCCTGGCGCTCAACGCCCTGGGACTGACTCTATCGCTGTCCGGCAGTGCTTTCGCGCAACTCGCTGCCGTCGACCCCGGCCCCTACACCTTTGCCACCGGGAAATTCCCGATGTGGTATCAGGACAACAATCTGCTGTCGCTGGAACTGTGCCAGTCGCGGGCTACCAGTTCGCGGTCGCCTGGCGCACCTGGCGCGCCCTCCTACATGTGCATCCTGAATCCGGAACCTGGGGTTTTCGACGACACCCAGCCGATGGTGTTTCCGGATAACTGGCCACCGGAAGCGTTCTGGTACCTCGCCGAGACCACCATCGCCGATGTCGGAGGCTATGGCGTGGATGCCTACGTGGCCGGGATCGAAGCGGCATTCGCTGCGGAAAACCCTGTCGACGGCGATCAAGCAAGCTTCGCGCGGATTCGTTTGCGGGTGAACGTGCCTGTCGCCGGGACCTACACCATCACCCACCCGTACGGCGTGGAAACGGTCACCGTCACCACGCCGGGCCGTCGGGCGATCAACATCACCCGCGACATCGGCATCGGCGCACCGGGCAACTTCTCGGGTGCCCTCAACGGGCAGGTCGGGCCATTCCTGAGCAGCGTCAACGGCCCCTACACCGAGGTGAACCCGGACACCGGTTCCATCGAGACATACGTCGGCGATCCGAACCTCACCGAAGCGGTCACCGGCAGCCCGTTCAATAACAACTTCCTGCGTGTGCAGGGGCCGGCCGGGACCATCCAGACCACCCTCTTTACCGTGTCCGGCAAAGTCCTCGACAACCGTGCGCAAACCCCGGTGGAAATTGGCCGCGCCACTTACCGCCGAACCGCTTCAGGCCCGGGCACCAGCAGTACCCGGGTAGAAGTGTTTGGCAAATCGACCAACGGTTCGAGTCTGTGCTTCCGCGAAACCGTAGCCCTTGTGCCCGGACCACCGCAGTCGCCATGCCTGACCAACATGCTTGGCGACAACAACGGCCAGTTCTTCGGCCATCGCCTGACAGGTGCCACCGTGCCTGCGGTGGTGGTGGTCACCGCTACCGACCCGAGTGCCACCACCCGGCCAACAGCCGTGTCGAGCAAGGTCACTGACCTGGTGAAAATCCAGACCGCTCGCTACAACTGGAGCAGTCACAGCCTGGTGATCGAGGCCACCTCCACGGACGAAGTGGCGGTGCCAGACATGGTCGCGCAGGGTTATGGACGTCTGTCGAAAACCGGCATCTTGCAACGCCTGACCGTCGCCGACCTGACTCAGCCACCGGCCAGCGTCACGGTCAAATCGGCGGCGGGCGGCAGCGATACCGAGCTCGTCGTGGTTGTCGGGACCGCACCGGATACCGGCGAGAACCAGGCGCCGCTCTCCGTTGCCGACACCGGCAGCACCAGCTTCGGCGTGCCAATCACCCTCAACCTGCTGGCCAACGACAGCGACCCGGACGGCAACACGCCACTGAGCATCACCGCGCTGACCCAACCGGCCGCCGGCCAGGGCACCGTGGCATTGAGCGGAACGGCATCAGTTGTCTACACCCCACCCGCCGTGGTCAATGCACTGCTGACCACGACCTTCACCTACAAGGCTCAAGACGTCAAAGGCCTGGCCTCGACCGCTGCGGCGACCGTGACCATTACCGTTGCGCCTAACCAGTCTCCGGTGGCGGTCGCCGACAGCATCGCGACCCTGGGCGTGGCGGTTCCGATCAACGTGCTGGCCAACGACACTGATCCGGAAGGCAACGTGCCTCTAGCCGTCGCCAGTTTCACCCAACCACCGGCAGGTCGTGGCACCGTCAGCAGCAACGGTACGGTGATCACCTACACCCCACCGGCCACGGTCACGACGGCCTTCACCACGACCTTCACCTACATCGCCCGGGACAGCTTCGGTGCCCTGTCGACACCGGCCACGGTCACCGTGCAAGTCTCGCCAAGGCCTGCTGCGGAAAACTTCACGGTGACCACGGCTACGGTGTCAGCTCGCTCCAACAACCGCTTCACCTGGGACTTTGCAGGGACTTCATCGGTGGTCACCGGCAACACCATCACCGTGCAGGTCACCACCCCGACCGGGCTGGCAACCCTGGGCACCACCACGGTGCCAGTGACCGGTCGCTGGCGGTTGACGGTGAGCAACAGCACCACAGTGATCCCGTCGGCTAACCCGACTGCAACCATCCGCTCGTCCCAGGGCACCGAGCGTACGGTGTCGGTGATCTCCAACTGAGCCCTCGCCCCGCCCGCCGATTCGGTGGGTGGGGCCGGCCTGTTCCCAAAGGACGCAGCCATGAAAACCTCGACCGTCGCCCTGCTCTGCCTGCTTCTGCTCTGCAGCAGTGCGGGCGCGCACGCCGACGATTTGATGGAGAACGACGACCTGGCCCCCGGCGCCGACCTCGGCGAGTTACCACCACCGATTGGCCAGCAAGCACTGATCGATCAGAACGGCCAGGCCAACGTTGCGCTGCTGCAACAGAACGGCCAGTCGCTGCTCGGCACCATCGTCCAGTCGGGCAGTAATCAGGAAGCCTACATCCTGCAACAAGGCAGCGACCTGATGGCAATGATCACTCAGCAAGGTTCCGGCAACGCCGCCTCGATCACCCAGACCGGCAGCCACAACCGCGCGCAGATTTCCCAGAACGGCAACAACAACGACGCCAGCATCGACCAGGCCGGGGCGGGGCTTTCAAGCGCCGTGACCCAGTCCGGAAACGGCATGAGCGTTTCGGTCAAACAATACCGCTAAAGCACTGCACCACTTGGAGGTTTCATCATGTTCAAACTGACGCCCCTCACCGCTGCCATCCTGGTCCTTGTCAGTGCCCAGGCGATGGCCGACGACAGCGTTTCCACCCAGGACCAGGTCGGTACCGCCAACATCGCCGACGTGAAACAGACCGCGGCCCCGTTCAGTACCGCCACCCAACAACAACTCGGCGAGGGCAACGACGCCGCAGCGGTGCAAGACAACGCCACCGGCACCATCACCCAGGATCAACTCGGCGACTACAACGCCGGTTACGCTGAGCAACTGTTCGAAAACGGCAGCACCATCACCCAGCAACAGGTCGGCAGCTCCAACACCAGCCACGCCAGCCAGTCGATAGGCGTGGGCGGCAACGAAGCGCTGCAACAACAGCAAGGCACCGGCAACTTCTCGTTCATTTATCAGGACACTCAGGAAGCCACCCAAGCTCAAACCTTCCAGTTTGGTGACAGCAACGAGGCCAATATCGAACAGATCCAACTGGGCACTGCCAACAACGCAGTGATCATCCAGTACGGCACCGCCAACTACGCCACCGCCGAACAAATCGCCCACATGGGTGGCCAGATCAATCTCAACCAGGCGGGCGAAGGCAACTACGCCTATGGCGACCAGCGCGATGGCAACGGCGGTACCGTGACCATCAACCAGTTCGGCGACTTCAACGGCGCCGAAGTCTGGCAAGGCGGGCAAACCGCCAGCGAGGCCACTGTCAACCAGTACGGGCAAACCAACGAAACCGTGGTCGACCAAAGCTTCGGCGAAAACAACGTCGCCCAGGTGCTGCAAGTCGGCGACCTCAACGCGATTTATGCCGACCAGTTCGAATCCGTCGGCTCGACCCTGGCGCTGTACCAACAAGGCACCAACAACGTGCACTTCACCTACCAGAAGGGCGACAGCCATGTGCTGAACGCCACCTCCGTGGGTAACGACAACAAGGTCTACGCCAGCGACTGGAAAGGCCCGGAAAAGGGTGGCCAGTTCGGCAGCAACCAACGTGCAACCGTCAACCAGAACGGCACCAACAACACCGCCAGCTTCAAACAGGACGGCATCGGCCACCTCATGACCACCAGCCAGACCGGTACCGGCAACAAAACCACCGTCAAACAGGCTGAAAACTACAACGAGCTGTACTTCGACCAAAACGGCAGCGACAACATCCTCATCGCCGACCAGCGCGGCACCACCAACCTGGCCCAGGGCAGCAGCAACGGTACCGGCAACACCACCGACTTCGACCAGTCCGGCACCGGCAACCAGGCGTTCACCACGCAGCTGTATGGCAGCGACAACATGATCACGGTCAAACAGGCTGACACCATGAACGTGGCCTATGTGACACAGGGCGGCACCGCCAACATTGCCAATGTTAATCAGAGTGGCATGACCCAGACTGCGACGGTGCAGCAGTTGGGTGCTGACAACAAGGCGACTGTGCTGCAGCAATAATCGCAAGGCGTAAAAAAACCGCGGCCCGTGGAGGGTTGCGGTTTTTTTGTCTGTGTCGGTTGATCGTTCCCACACTCTGCGTGGGAACGATCGATGGTACGGCTTACGCCTGCGGATCAATGTTATCCAGCGCCCGATTTACCGCCAGGTCGGCCAGCATGATGACCTGCTGGATGCCCAATAACATGCTGCGCTGTGGCCCCTCCAGAAAGACTGCGAAATCAGTGGCCATGACACTGGCGGAAGCCAACGATTCACAGGCGTGGGCCAACAGGCTTTCGGTGTCGATGTCCGGGGCGATGACGAACATCGTCCTGAACTTGCGTTCGGGCGTGTCTTTTTGGGGATTGAGGTAATGGTCGAGGGCGCGGTCGGCGGCTTCGTGGAGTTTTTTTGAATCGGGTGATTCGTAGGGGGAAACGGTGTCGGTTTCTGGGGGATTGGGTGTGGGTTTGAACATGGGGAAGCTCCTTGATTAATGGAGCCGCCACACATCGCTGCTAAACGGAAAAGGGTGGCGACTGTACGCGGGTTAGCAGACCAGGGATCAAGGAACCCGGCGCACCGAAGTGCCCCACGCACAGCCACCATAACGCAGATCAGCGAGGACAAAAAAAGTCGACTGATCGAGAGGTGACACTGGCGTGCCTTGATATTCACCGAGCTGCTAAACCCGATCGCTGAATTGGCAGCGATGGGGAAACGATAGAGACCAGGGCCAAGGCGCACAAGCCGGCGGATTCTGGCGTAGTTGTAGGCAACGGCGCAAGGCGGTGTAGCTTTCAGGAAGTAACGTTAAACGCTCTTAAACACCCCCCCTCAAATCAGTACATATCCCCTGTGGGGGCGCGAGCTTACCCGCGATGGCGGAGTGTCAGCCGACATCAATGCTGAATGGCACACCGCTTTCGCGAGCAGGCTCGCTCCCACAGTTGGACTGGGTACATCTGAGGGAGACTGGTCGGCTGTCAGGCCGCCATCGCGGGCAAGCCTTGCTCCCACAGTGGTTTGGGTACATCCGCAAAAGTCAGGTCGGCTGTCAGACCGCCTTCGCGAGCAGGCTCGCTCCCACAAAAAATCAGACCTGCGAACCCCCAACCAAACAACGAGGCCGAGCGTTAGCTCGCCTCGCCTGCTTTTGATCTGCCCGCCCCTTCGGGAGGCTGAGTGGAGGTGTTCATCTGGGGGGCAGGCGCGCAGCGCCGTTCGACGCAGTCGAACACATCGAGAGGAGGTCGAAGCGAAGCCGACCGGAGGCGATGCCCCCAGATGAATGCCGGAACGAAGGAACGCCGAGCCTAAGCGAGGGGCCGGACGCTGGGGCAAAGCCTTTTGGTTCCTTTTTGGCGTTTGAAAAAGGGACTCGCTGTAAAAGCGAAACCATTAGCGGCCGTTACCGCAGGAATGGATATGTACGCCTGAAAGAAATAGGTCGGCTATCAGGCCGCCTTCGCGAGCAGGCTCGCTCCCACAGTTGGACTGGGTACATCTGGGGGAGGCTGGTCGGCTGTCAGGCCGCCATCGCAGGCAAGCCAGCTCCCACATTTGGATGGAGTACATCTGAGGGAGACTGGTCGGCTGTCAGGCCGCCATCGCAGGCAAGCCAGCTCCCACATTTGGATGGAGTACATC
>NZ_JBBWCB010000173.1:0-9878 GCF_039888995.1 Pseudomonas rossensis
GCCTGGAACTGGGCGACATCGCCCTGCAAAGCGAATGCACCCTGCAGGCGCTCAAGGTAGCGCTGGAGCACGCCGGCAGCTCCATGGACCGGGTTCTGCATCTGACCATCTACCTCACCGACATGGCCGACCGCGCCGCCTTCAACGAGGTCTACCAGCGCTTCTTCGCCAAGCCCTGGCCGGTTCGGGCCGCCGTTGGCGTGGCCTCCCTGGCGGTTGAAGGCATGCGCGTGGAAGTCACCGCGATGGCGGCCAAGGGCTGAGTCGGTAGGACGCCGGGCGCAAAAAGCGTTCAATCGACGTCATGCCAACCCAGGTGAAGCGGCTGTCCGACGTTGCCGGAAACGGTCCACCGTGGAGGGTGGCGAAAGACACCTCCTGAGGATGCGCGAAGGCGTTGACAACGATTCGCCCGGTGCGCCGCTCCAGGATCGGCAGCAAGCGATGAGCCAGTGGCATATCGCGCTCATCAAGCTGCATGGCGGCGCTGAGCTGGCCCTTGAGCGAGCGAGCGACGGCGAGCAGTTCATCCTCATCCTTGACGTTCACCAGCAGTGCTGAAGGACCGAATACTTCTTGCGCAAGTACCGTCTCGGTCAGGAAACGTTGGCCGTCGACTTCATGCAACACCTGATCAGCGAGCCGAGCGCAGCCTACACAGAAGAGCGCAACGCACGGCGTGAGGCTTTCAAGGGGAATCGAATCCAGCAGTAAGGAGGGAATCCACGGTGCTCGTTGCCCGCTGAACTTGTTGGTCCGCATGGTAGGACGAGCGCACCAGAGGACCGGATGCAACGTTCTTGAAGCCCATCCGGCTGCCTTGTTCGGCGAACCAGGCGAACACGTCCGGGTGCACGAAACGCTGGACTGGCAAGTGACTGCGCGACGGTTGCAGGTATTGGCCGAGGGTGAGCATGTCGACATCGTGCTCACGCATGCGCTGCAGCCGGTGACGCTCAACAGCAAAATGGACCCGCTGAGCAAGCTGTTGATCGGCCTGCGCTGGCTGCTCTTCAAGGACGGCCTCGGCGCCACCAACCATTTCGAGGCCGGTGGTTTCATCCGCTCGGACAAGGGCCTGCGCTGGCCGGACATTCAGTTCCACTTTCTGCCCACGGCCATGCGTTATGACGGCAACAAACCGATCAAGGGCCACGGCTTCATGGTGCTCACCGGGCCGAACAAACCGAAGAGTCGCGGTTATGTTCGGGTGCGTTCCGCTGACCCTTACGAGCATCCGCAGATTCAATTCAACTACCTGCAACGCGAAGAAGACCGCGAGGGCTTCCGCCGCTGCATCCGCCTGACTCGCGAGATCATCGGCCAGCCGGCGATGGACCGCTTCCGCGACGGCGAGATCGCGCCCGGGCCACAGGTGAACACCGACGAAGAAATCGACGCCTTCGTGCGTGAAAACCTGGAAAGCACCTACCATCCCTGCGGCTCGTGCCGCATGGGCGAGGACGAGATGGCCGTGGTTGATTCCGAGCTGCGTGTGCGGGGCATCGCGGGGTTGCGGGTGATCGACTCGTCGGTGTTCCCGACCGAGCCAAACGGCAACCTCAATGCACCGACCATTATGCTGGCCGAGCGGGCCTCCGATCTGGTTCGTGGGCGCACCATGCTGCCGGCGTCCGATGCGCCCGTCGGTCTGGTCCAGGATTGGGAAACCAGCCAGCGATCATCATTGCCGGGACGCAATGTGAGGGTTTAAACCCGACGGGTTAATTGCTCAGGAGAAGACACATAAAACGGGCGCCCTCAGGGCGCCCGTTTTTTACTTTGCTGCACGTAAAGGGGCTAGCTCATTTCAACACCAGCATGCGATAAACCCCGCCCTCGCTTTCGATCCCGTGGGTGTCGTGGGTGAAACCCGGGAAGGATTTGTCGAAGGCTTCCAGCGCCTTGAGATAGGCCAGCAACGGCCCGTCCGCAGGCCCGGCGTTTTCACCCGGCATCAGCAATGGAATGCCCGGTGGATACGGCACGATCCCGGTCGCGGCGATGCGTCCGGCGGCTTCTTCGAGCGTCACCCGTTCGATGTCGTTTCTGACCAGTTTTTCGTAGGCCTCCACCGGGCTGAATTCGGCTCTAGGCAGTGTGCCGAACGCCTGGGCCATATTGGCGGTGGTTTTGTGTTTCTTCATGGCAGCGAAGATTTCGTCGGCCAGGTCCTTGAGGCCCATGCCGGCGTAACGAGTCTGGTTGGCGGCCAGCAGATCCGGCAGGCACAGTTCCAGTTCGACGTTGTCGTCATAGTCGCGTTTGAAGTCGAGCAGGGCATTGAGCAAGGTGCCCCATTTGCCTTTGGTGATGCCGATGGAGAACAGGAACAGGATGGTGAAGTCGGTGGTTTTCTCGACCACGATGCCCTGACGTCCCAGGTAGGCCGTGAGCACACAGGCCGGGATGCCCGAGTCGAGCAGGTTGCCGTCGTCGCCCATGCCGGGACTGAGCACCGAGACCTTGATCGGGTCGAGCATGCAGTAGCCTTCTTCGATGTCACCGAAGCCGTGCCATACCGCGTTGGGATGCAGTACCCAGCAGTTCGGCTCGGTTTTCAAAAGCACCGGGTCGACTTCATGGAACGGCACGGTGGCCGCGCCAACTTGCACGGTCGGCGGCTGCCAGCAGGTAAAGAACCAGTCATCCTTGCTCAGCATCTCGTTGTGCATGCGCGAGACGACCTGGCGAAAACTGATGGCTTCTTCGATCGACTCGGTGGTGAGGATTTGCCCGCTGGGCGCTTCCATCATCGCCGAGCTGACGTCGCAGGAAGCCATGATCGCGTAGTTCGGTGAAGTCGAGGCGTGCATCATGTACGACTCGTTGAAGCGCCCGTGTTCGATCGGGTTGCGGCCGTTACGCACGTGAATCATCGAGGCCTGGGACAGGGCGGCCAGCAACTTGTGGGTCGACTGGGTGGCGAACACGGTCGGCTTCGAGTCGTCGTGATCGTCCGGGCTGCCGTGCATGGCGTGGCGCTCGCGGTACAGCGGGTTGAAACGCGCATATCCGTACCAGGCTTCATCGAAATGCAGACGATCGACGCTTTGCCCCAGCAACTCTTCGACGCGGGTGACGTTGTAGGTCAGGCCGTCGTAGGTGGAGTTGGTGATGATCGCGTGGACAGGTGTCGGATCGATGCCTTGCTTGACCAGCGGGTTGCTGGCGATAGCGGCTTTCACGCCGTCGCTGCTCAGGGTTTGCGGCAGGATAGGGCCGATGATGCCGTAGCGGTTGCGGGTCGGCACCAGATAGGTCGGAATCGCACCGGACAGGGTCATCGCATGCTCGGCGGACTTGTGGCAGTTGCGGTCGCACAGGGCGATCTGATTGCGCGTGACGCTGGCCATAAGGATGACGCGGTTGGACATCGACGAGCCGTTGGTGACGTAGTAGGTGCGGTGGGCCCCGAACACCTTGGCGGCGTAGCGCTCGCCCTGGCCGATGGGGCCGCTGTGATCGAGTAGCGAACCGAGTTCACCGACTGAAATCGACAAGTCCGAACGCAGCAGGTTCTCGCCAAAAAACTCGTAGAAGGCGCGCCCCGCGGTGCTCTTCAAAAACGCTGTGCCGCCGGCATGTCCAGGGGTGTGCCACGAGTATTCATAGGTTCGGGAAAACTTCACCAGCGCCCCGAACATGGGGGGCAGCGCGGCTTGGCGATAACGTTCGATGGCCGCCAGGATGCGCCCGCTGAGGAAGCGGCTGGTGTCCTCGGGCAACCAGATGAAGTCGTCGGCGTGCTGCATGACCACCAATGGAATGCTCGACGCGGTGCTGCGGTCGCTGATCAAAAACACCGGCACCCGCGTGTTGCGCTCGCGCAGGCTGACCAGCAATTTGATGCATTCCTCGTGGCCTTCGCTTTTGTCCATTTCCCAGCTGAGCAGCACGCATTGAATGGCCGGGTCCGAACACAGGATCGACGTGGCGTCGCTCAAGGTTTCCGACGCCAGTACCCGGACGGTGCGTTCTTCCACATCGTTGATCAACTGATGCAGGGCGCGACCAAAGACGGTGCGTTTGTCCGGCGGGCTGCTGACCAACAGCGTGAGCATCCCGAGCGAATGTCTATATTCCGTCATGATTAAGCCTCCACTCTGACTGCTTGCAAGTTATTGACCGGCACCGGCTCGCCTGTGATGTGCTGAGCGCTGACGGTCTGTGTCGGTACGCTGTTATTGAGCGCTTCGAGGCGGATCAGGCGGTTGTTGACGAAGCCAAACAGCGTGTAACCAAAGATCGTTGCCACGCCGCCGAGCATCAATGCCTGCGCGCCCGAACTGTACAGCGCCAGGTAGCTGTAAGCCGCCGCCACCCACGCAATGATGTTGGTTATCAGCGCCGTGCCCGCCGGAACGTTGGAGACCTTTTGAATGGTCATCAACGCGGCCATGGAGAGGATGTAGGGCACCAGGTTGGTGACCACCGCGAGGTTGACGAGCGTGTCGAACTGCTTGCTCAGGTCAGGGCTGATGGTGAGAAAAGCCAGCGCCGTCTGCACTGCCAGCAGCACCAGCATGCCGACAATGGGCGTTCCGGCCTTGTTGGACTTGGCAAAGATCGACAGGAAATAACCGGTGTCCGCGGAGCTTTTGTAGACCTGAGCGATGGTGAATTGCCAGCCCAGCAGCGAACCGATGCACGCCAGTACCATCGCGGCCATCACAATGTCGCCGACCAGAGGGGTGAACATCTTGGCAAAGACCAGCCCGAACGGTGCAGTGGAGGAGGCCAGTTCAGGGTTATCGACGATACCGGCGATGACGTTGGTGGAGACGATGTAGATCACCGCCGCGCCGAGGGTGCCGCCGAGTAGCGCAATCGGTACGTTCTTCTCCGGATTTTCCACGGCATCGGTGTTGGCGCACGCCGACTCCAGGCCGAGGAATGCCCATAAGGTGATCGCCACCGATGCACCTGCGGCTTCGAACCAGCCCATGTTGTGGGGGTTCCAGCCGGCGGCGTAGACACTGCTGTCGAACCAGAACCAGCCAATGGTGGACACCAGCACCACCGGCGCAATCACCCCCCAAACAGTAATCGCACCGATCCGGCCGGTAATCCGCGCGCCACCGAAGTTGGCGAAAGTGGTGATCCACAACAGAGCGATGGTCGCCAGACCCACTTGCAGTGAACCCAGTTCAACATGGAGCAGCTCCTGGATATAGCCGACCGCCGTAATACTGATCGCCACGTTGGCAATCAACAGCGAGAGGCCATAGGTGTAGTTCGTGATGTAGTTGCCCGCCTTGCCGAAAGTGTATTCGGCATAGCCGCCCATGCCTCCGGTCTTTCGGCTGAGCATCCCGCAGCGCGCAAAGGCATAGGCCAGCGCCAGGGAGCCGGTCGCCGTGATCAGCCAGGAAAGAATGGAAATACCGCCGACTTCGGCGAGTTTTGTGGGGAGTAGCACAATGCCTGAGCCCAGCATGTTGACGGCTGTCAACATTGTCAGTTGCCCCACCGTCATTTTCTTTGCGACTGACATTCCGTTGCCTCTTTGGTTGGCGGGAGAGAGCGTTAGCTATAGCAAAGGATTGAAATGCCGCAAGAAATGTCCGTAAGACACGGAGAAAACAGGCTATAGCGCACTTAAGGCATTTTGCTGGCCCCGAAGTCTGAAACTTTTGACCAAAATCAATTTATTTTCAGTTAGTTGAGATCGAATGCAAATGCGGAATGTAATGGTTGCGCTGATTTCGTTAGGCTTGGCGAGCGTTGCTGCTTCTGTCCAGGCCAAAGAACTGGCATCGAATGATCGTTACCTTTGCAGCTGGGGCGCAGGTACTGCGGCGAGAGCCCAGGAACTCAAGCTGTCCGGGGTTTCACTGTATGCAGCGCGGCAGAAGTTACATACCTACAAGTTCAGCAAGCCGTGGATGCACATGATGGCGATGGGCATTACCGAGCAGACCTATGACAGTCATTCGCGGATGAAGCCCGCAGCCCTGCGCGAGAGCTTTTACGAGGAGTGCGTCCGGTACAAGTTGGCGCGCAAATGACGAGGGCGGTCCGCCACAATCACCCGGACACGGCTCCTGCGCCGTGCCTGGCTGGTTACGTCAGGCATTAGGTACTTCAGACCTTCCCTAAAGAGAGAAAACTATCGAGTTCTTCTCAGGTTTTTTGCCTTTAACCTCCTGAGCATACCCATTACCGGCTGCAGGAGAGGCACCCTGTCAAAGATGGAAAGCTCATGCAGATCCGTCCGCGAGGGCCTTTGATAGCCACAATTCCAGGTAAAGTAGTAAGCCAGAATTTCTTTATTCTTATGAATAAGCGTATTGAGAGCAGCGTCATAATGCATCGGACCTCCGTCAGGATGTCCCGGTGGTCGCTCCAGAACCTGGAATAAAAAATCCCTCAATTTCCCAAAGCATTTCCCGTTTACAGCATAGAAATGGGCCAAATGTATTGGCCGGTCGACTGCTTTCCACGCGGGCAAGTTTGAATTTTCTTCAAACGGATGCCCAAAATAGACGATGTCCCACTCCATACCTTCCAGAGACTCGATCGCCTCTCTCCCATATTGGGAAATATGTCTGGAAAACTGTATGTCGTCCTCCATGATCAAGATATTTCTCAAATTCAGGCGCATTGCCTCTTCCAGCACCCCCAGATGACTTAAAAAGCAGCCTCTGACCCCGACGCTCGGGAAGCCATTTCCCTCATTGGGCGTAACAGCCTCAAAAAAGCCTATTTTTTCATCATCAATTTGAAAGCCGTTGCGAGCGAATTCTTCTACTGTTTCTAAACGGCGATCCTTTCTTGACGAGATATTGATGATTCTTACTCGATCAAAATATTCGATCACATTCATCTGTCAGGTCCTTAGCGCAGACAATCAGGGCAGTTGGATTGGGGAACCCGCAGATTTCGGAAAAAATCGTACGCAAGCACTGCCGACAGGAGGCAATCCCTTACGTCTTCTGGGGTGTGTTCGTTTTCTCTATCGACCCCGGATTGCAGTATAGGCAGCATTTCCGGATGAAGTTTTAGTCTCGTAAATCGGCGTGCAGCACCAGTTCGAGAAGAGCCGTCAGAGAGGTGCTCAGTGAATGGGAACCGGGCGGAAAGCTCCGATAGGTCCGGGCATTTACCGCTGGCGCCAGCTCTTCGGCGGGGTGCAGAGCGAAGTCTTCAAGGTCTCCTATACTGGATCGTTCCGAGAGTTTCCCTACCCTTCGCAGCGAGGAGAACGCACATGACCATTCGTATTGGCGACGAAGCACCGGATTTCACCGCCGAAACCACCGAAGGCACGCTCCATTTCCACGAATGGATTGGCGACAGGTGGGCCATCCTGTTCTCGCATCCGAAGGACTTCACCCCGGTCTGCACCACTGAACTCGGTTATATGGCCGGGCTCAAGCCGGAGTTCGACAAACGCAACACCAAGATTGTCGGTCTCAGCGTCGACCCGGTCGGTAACCATCAGACCTGGGCCAAAGACATCGAAGAAACCCAAGGCCATGCGGTCAACTACCCCATGATCGGCGACGAGAATCTGGTGGTGGCCAAGCTCTACGACATGATTCACCCTAACGCCAGTGGCGGCGCTCGTACTGCAGTGGACAACGCCACGGTGCGTTCAGTGTTCATTGTCGGCCCGGATAAAAAGATCAAGGCGATGCTGGTCTACCCGATGAGTGCCGGGCGCAACTTCGATGAAGTGTTACGGCTGCTCGACGCTATTCAGTTAAACGCCAAACACACGGTTGCCACGCCGGTGAACTGGCGTCCGGGGGAGGACGTGATCATTCCTACGTCGGTATCCGACGACGACGCAAGGAAGAGGTACCCGGATGGCTTCAAGACGGTGAAACCTTATTTGCGTACGGTGGCGCAACCGAAGTAATGGTCAGTCATTCATCCTGTCTTCAATCACGATGCCTTTCACGCGCATTGCATTGATCTGCTCGGCGCGGGTGCCAGGGAGGTTGAGCATGGTTCCCTGGCGCAGCGCCGAGACTTCTACAGTGTTCCAGGGCTGAGAATGCACGGGGAGCCTTTACCTGCCATGCCGTCTTCATGCGTCAAAAACTCTTGGCCGCCGGGTACTTTCAGAAAGTTGCCGACAAACCCGCCTTTACAGGCGTCGTCGGCGGTTGAGCCCATGCCATTGCCAAGGTGCTTCGTTGCACCGGTGAAGGGCGCTTGCCGGGTCGTGTGCCAGCGTCCTGATGCGGGCTAACGCCCATGCGTGAAGCTATTAAACATGGATAGAATTCACAGAGCTGACGTGCTCGTTGTGGCGTTATTCTGACGCCATCCTCCCTGAAGTGAAATTTCGATTTATTATTGTGACGAGCTGTTGACGTAATGGCGATGTGCTTATAGGCTCAATGTAGCCGATAAAGATTCCTTCAACCGACAAATGAATAACCCCCTACGCAAGGAGGCGGTGTTATGCGCTCAACACTTGTCATTAAATTCGTGTTGTTTTCTGTGATCCTGAGTGGTGCAGCCGTTGCTAGTGCTGAGGCGACCAGTTTGTCCTATGAAATTAGTCGCATTAGCAACACTAGTGAAGAGTCAAGGCCTCAACTTGGCACGGCTCTTGAAGAGCAAGCGAGTGGCGCGTCGCTTACTTTTGGAAAGGGCCTGGGCTTGCCTTCGTTGATCACCGATATTTACTTCGATAATGCCCTTTCTGCCAAATTTAACAGCGTCATTCATCACGCCGACTCAGGCGTGGGTGTATCCGTCAATTCTTCTTCGGGTGACGGATTAATGGCGGCGGCTGACAAGAAGCAGTTCAAGATTGATTCGACTGTCCAGGATAAAAGTCTGGTTGAGGTATCTGACATCAACCAACCGAATGCAGTACCGCTTCCTGCGGCAGCATGGTTATTTTCTTCCGCGTTGTTTGGTTTTATTGTGGTCGCCAACCGACGGAAGATATAGGTGTTGGTTGTTAACGTTTTCGGCAATAAGGGCTGTTAGACGGCCACTCTGATGGCTGGCTAGACACACGACTTTATGTATTGTTTTTGCGGATAATACCGGTCTTGCAATGATGCTTGGTTTGTAATTGTGGATATCAGTTAGTTGCGCTGGCAAACGTAGCCATAGTCAGGTTGATAGTGTCGCAGTTGAGCCAGCTCAAGCGGGCATGGTGTAGTTAATATTGGCGCGAAATACATCGGGGGCAGCTTGCTTGCTCCAAGCTATTGTTAAATAACACCATTCTGCTGTTTTGCACTAGCGTTCCGGTTTTGGGTGTGTTGCATTGGCGGAATTGACCGCCCAGAAGCTCAAGGTGATTGCTGTTTAGTAATTTCTTTGGCGTGAAATAGGCTAGAGTGATTTGACTAGGTTTTTTTGTTCTAAACTCCTTGCATGGCTACTTAGACGGAGGGATCCCGATGTTCCGTTCATTGATACCTGTGCTCTGCGCGCTGGCTGTTTGGCCCAGCATTTCCAGTGCCGTCGAATACGACCCGACTTACCGGCTGAGTCCGGGAGATAACCTTTCTGTTTCCGTGTGGGGCGAAGACAAGCTCAAACAGGATGTACGCGTACTCCCCGATGGCAGCATTACCTTCCCGCTGGCAGGGCAAGTCAATGTTGCGGGGCTTGATGCCACCGCTGTCGCAAAGCAAATCGCTGCCAAGCTTGAGGCTTTCATACCTGACCCGCAGGTGAGCGTTGTCGTCACCGGCACCGAAGGTAATCTCGTCTATGTTCAGGGCAAAGTGCTGAAACCCGGCACCGTGCATATGTCGGGTCAAACGTCAGTGCTTCAGGTAATAAGCATGGCGGGTGGGCTCGACAAATTCGCCGATAAGGACGACATTAAGGTCGTGCGACTCAATGGGGCTAGACAAGAGATCCTGCGCGTCAACTACAGCAAGTTGATGTCGGGG
>NZ_JBBWCB010000174.1:0-9863 GCF_039888995.1 Pseudomonas rossensis
GCTTGATCATGTTCAATACCCGTTGTGTCGATGGAAAGCCGACCTATCGGCTGGCAATCTTCAGGACTTTTTTACTGTCGCCTTCGATCAGGATGAAACGGTATTCACGCCCCTTTTCCTTGTCGAAGCCAAATGCCTTGCCTGCCATGACGTGGTGTTTGGTGGTCGCGCCACAGTCACTCTCGTTACTCAATGAGCAGCTTTTGAATTCATCGACGATCACCACGGTGTTGCCATTATTTTTCAACTCGTAGCGGCTGGCAGTGTCATTGATGACGGTCTCGAAGCGAGCATCTTTGGGGCGCACGAAAAAGACTGTGCCGAACCCGGTCATCACGTTGACCCCGGCCGACAGGTTCTTTTTGTAGTCTTCGCGCTCTTCGCTTGAGACGGCGAATTCATCTTCCTTCTCCGGTACCACTGGCACGAAACGCACACGGAAGTAGCGCTCGCGGTCTCGCTCGCCCATGTACAACAGACGCGTGCCCTGCATGCCCTGGGCCGGCACGATCAGCCGCGCCGGGCTGGCCATCACGCCGTTGCGCGAGGCGCCGTCGGCGGCAGCTTCGAGCGGTATTTCCTTCGGCGTGCCGTCGGCCTCGTAGACGATTTCCAGTACGTTGACCTTGACGAAAGCGGTGGCATCGCCGCTGTTGAATACCCGTTTGAGGTAGGTACTTTTATCCGCATCCAGATAGTCATACACGGTGCCGACATTGATCTGCGGCCCGGCGTTGGCCGTCCCGAAAAACACACTGAGCACCCACAGCAAAAACACACGGTTCATCGTCTTTTATCCCATAAGAACAAAGTGGCCAGGCTCGAGCGGTCAAACTTCCGAGTCCCAGATAATGGTGATGTTGCCGCTGAACGTGTCGCTCACGCCGGGCCGCAGCAGAAAATCGATGGAGTCCTTGGGCATCTCGAAACGTAGCGAGCCGGCCTTGCGATTCACATAGATCCCTGGTTGAAAGACTGATGACCAGGTGTTGTATCTCAGCGGGTAAAGCTTGACCGGCCCGCCCGGCCCGATGATTCCGTCGGGCAAGGTGAGGTAGGTTTCCACTTCGGTGGTACTGCCTTTGGGGCTGTACAGCTTGCAGCGGGTGCCGCCGGACGAGCTGCATAGCATCATGACTTTGAAGCGCGACGACGCCGACAGATAAAACAGCTGGTCGCGGTAGATCTTGCTCGGTTTGCGACCGCCTTCAATCCAGCGTTGCCAACCGCCCTCGGGTTCCAGCGAAACTTTGTTGCCGCCCGGTGGCAGGTCAACCTTCAGGGTGTGCTGTACGTCGAGGACGAAATCCAGGGTCAGGTTGGCGTCGTCCGGTTGCATCACTGGCCCCAGATCGAAATCGGCGCCGGGACCCAGGGTGTAGGGAATCGAGCCTGTGTACAGCCCGCTCGACATGCCCAGGGGATTGGGAGTGCGCAGTTCATAGGCGATATCGAGGGTGTCAAAGTACATGGAGGGAATGAAGTAAGCGGCCACCTTGACACAAGCTGCTTCCACGGGCGTTTTCCAGAAAAACCGATAACTCGTGGGGGTGTAAGCCCCAACACCGCTGTATTGACAGGGTGCCGGTGCGTAGACCCAACTGTTGTTGGTCCATAGCTTTTGATGACCTTCGAGTATGTCGGTCACCCCCACCAGACTGGCCGCTGATTCGCTCAAAATGAACCTGGAGCCAACACCGGTGATGCGCACTTCAACAGTCTCCGTTTCATGGGTCTCGGCATTGGTCACCGTCAGCTGTCGCCAGTTGGCCGGCACCTTCAATGGGATACCTTCGCCGACCCCGATGAAACGGCTGGCGTTGAACCGGATCGGCAGCTGAATACTGAACATATTGTTGGAAGCGCATTCACCCGGATAGCTCGCGCAGTAACCACTGTTCGGTGTTTTGTTGAGAAATGCATTTTTGTTTGGCTGAGAAGGATCCGGCTGAAACAACGCTCTGATTTCCTGATTCGCCGCCTCAGCCGAAGGCACCGCCAGTGCCATTAACAACCCCAGATAACAGGTAGATTTCTTCATATATTCACCCCGCCTTTTGCTCGTTGGAGGCGACGTCCGCCAGGGTGTCCGGCGTGCAGCGCAGATCACCGATCATCAACACATTGTTCTCACTGCGATGTCGGCTCGCATCGAGACGGAACTGGCACAGCAACTGGTTGCCCTGGCGCACTTCAAGCGTCGGTGAGCCGGCGTTCATTTCCATCGAGAAGAACCCGTCGACTTCCGTCACCCCGCGGCTGGCATGGTTGATCACGTGATGGCCCTTGAGCGGCCGACCCTGTTCATCGACCAGTCGCCCGAGCACCGTCATGGTTCTCATCACCCTAACCTTGCGGTACTCCACCCCGCCCTTGTTCAGGTGATAGCGCGTGCGCGGCGGTTCGATGGTCGCTGCCGGCACGTGATTGCCTTCAAAATCGAAGCTCACCGAACTGTTCTGGTACGCGGTAATCGGAATGAAATTGCGCCCCGGCTTCAACGCCGCGCCGCCACCGCTGTAATCGTCGGCGCGCAGGGTGATGTCGTCGATGTCTGATTCCACGTCGACAATCATTCCCGCGCCACGCATTTCGTAATGGCTGGTCATGAGCATTTGCTCGCCGCCGACGACCAAGGTGCTGTCCAGGTTAAGACCGCCGGTGAAGTTGCCGTTGTAGGACGAACGCTGGACGAAACCGTCGCCATTGACTGCGTCGGTACGAAAGTTGGCAAGGCTCGACACACCCACGCCGTAGGTGTCAGTGAGTGCAGTCACCGAGACGTTTTGCAGCACGTGATCCTTCAAATCCTTGCGCCAGCCGAGGGAAGCATTGTTGTCGCGGCTGCCGTCACGGGCCGTGCGCGAACCGATGCTGCCGGTGATCTGCTGGCCCGGCGCGCCCAAGGCCAGGTTAAGGCTCAGGTCGATCCCGCGGTTGCGTGCGTCGCCACTGCTGAAACTGCCGGGGCGATCAAATAACGACAGACGCCAACTCGCATCGCTGCCAAGCAACGTAGCGCGCTGGGTCCAACCCAGATCCATACCGATGCCATCGATGTTGCCCTCGCTGTGGGACACCCGTCCGCTGATCGAACTTTTACTGCTGACCCGATGGTTGATCGCCAGGGATGAATTGCTGGTTTCGCCCATGAACACATTGCGTTGGCGCACCCGTGTACCGTCTGGCAGGGTTTCGTACAGGTTGGTGGTGTCCAGCCAGCTGCGGTTGTGGCTGATCACCAGGCTACCGGAGCCATAGTTGTAAAGACTTTGCAGATCGAGACCGGTGCCATGATCCTGGGTCTGATACACGTTGGCATACAGGCTGATGTGATTGGCCAGGGTCCAGTCGATGGAACTGCCGTATTGCAGTTTTTCGCGAATCTGCCGCGCCGATAACCCGAGAATGACTCGCGGGTGCAACAGGTAATTGATCGAGGCGCCGGCCGTAGGACTGCCGCTGGACTGCTGGTCCCAGTTACTGAGCAGTTTGCTTTCTTCACCGGCAAACAGGTTGTAGCGCCAGCGCTCATCGAGGTTGCGCCAGTTGTTGGGTTTGTACACCAGCTCCTGGGTAGTGGAGGTGATCTGGCCATCTTCGACCAAGCGCACTTCCACTTCGTAGATCCCGCCTGGCAGCGGCCGGGTATCGAGGGTTTGCAATCCCGCGGGCACTGACTGGGTGTTGATCAACAGACCGTCGCGATAGATCTCCACCGACCCTTGGCGATTGGCCGTGACATAAATCGGGTAGACGCTGGGCATCGGACTGTTGATCGCCAGGCTGTCAGAGCTGCCGAACATGACGCCGACAGCGGTATCGGGGCTGGTGCCAAACGTACGAGGTTGACGGGTCAGCCCTTCGGAACTTGGGGTGAAATAGCCCAGGCGCAGGAAACTGCCCTGCAGTTCGCGCTGGGTGTAGAGCTCGTGAACCGCGTGATAAAGCTTATCGTCGGGACCGCCGAGGCGGGCCAATTGCATGTTGAACGTCTGGCTCCAGTTGCCCAGGCTCGCGCTGGCTTCAAGGCCATAGCGCCCACCCAGATCCTGATCCTGGCCGCCATTGAGGTTGAGCTGGTTGCGCACCATCAGGCCGCTACTGCCGCCATCCGGCTGCTCGTAATAACGCTTGGCCTCCAGATCGCGCTCGGCGTTTTCGGTGAGGATCGAAACCAACGAGCTTTCCAGGTTGTAGTGCACGGCCAGCACCTGATCCGGGCATGATCCCGTGCAATTGCCCAGCGGCACACCCGGCTTGAGATAACTTGCCCATTTTTCCCGTTCAGCGGGGCCGAAACGGTTTTCGCTGGTGTCGGTAAATTCGAGCAGGGTAACGCGATCATCGCGAGACAACACCACCATGGCCTCTCCCAGAGGCTGTTGATCGAGTTCTACCCGGACAGCCAGAGGCACATCAAAGAAATGCTCCTCGAAATCCGCCGGAAGACCTTTGGCCTGCGCCAGGAGACTTCGCGGTGTCGTACCGGCGGAAGAAACGGGAGCCGCCGCTGCACTGGCGCAAAACAACAGCGCAAGCGCAGCCGCGATGGGGGTCATCGGGAACATGAACTCTTACTCTGATTACGATCAAGTTGAAGTCCGACGGGACAAACAATGCTGTTTGCCCTGTCGGTTTGCGCGACTTTGAAAGTTAGCGCGAGCCGCCCACGGGAGGGACAGCGTCGAAGGTCATTGCCACGACACCGGTGTAGTCGCCCGGCAGGAAGGTCGTACCTACCGCACTGATTTTCAGCGGTGCGCGGAAGTTCACGTCAGACTCGGCTTCACCTACAACCATTTGCGGGGTCAAGTTGAGTTCCTTGTTATTGAGTTCCACTTTCAAAGCAATGGTATTGGAACCAGAGATCAGTTTTGGCGCGCTATCCAGGCTGGCGTGAACCGAACCGTTGTTGTTACGAACATCGAAGAACCCGTTCACTTCTCCCATTTTGCCGGTGGTAGGCTGGAAGCTCATATCCTGATCCTTGTTGACGAGGTCAGGATGGGTAGGCACCACGTAGAAACCATTAGTCGGCACGTGGGCGACGATGCTGATGGAGTGAGCAGCTTCACCTGCGGCAAATGCCCCGGAGGAACCCAGCGCCAAAAAAGCCAATGGGGCAGCGATTGCGATTTTCTTGAACATTGTTAAATACCTGTTTTCTTTATGGAATCGGTTCATTGAAAGTTAAAAAATGCTTACCCGTAACAGGTCGCTTTATTTGAACTTCCAACGCCGAAACATCTTCGACTTCTTGTTCCGGAAAGTAAGCAGGCAACTTCCCATGAGCGCGTAGTTAAACAACCTCATGACCAGAAGGAAAAAGAAACAAAAAACCCAAACACCAAACAGTGACTGTAAGTTACAGCCTACATACAGTTTTTCTAAAAAAACCATACAGCGGCTTCGCCTAGACAACAATGGACTTGCAGGATTTTTAGAACATAAGCTCAACTATTATTAGAGCAATAGCTTTAACTATTAAGCAATTCCTGCATCGGCGACAAAATCAGCTGATGTACGGTGATATTTCCTGGTGAATTGCATCATTGATCGCGCCAACCGCTCGTCGGCACCGATCAGCCCCTTGCAAAAAACATCTTGCACTGCGCTTAAGATATATCTTAAGTTGTATCTAAATACGACGAGAGCAGCGAAAAATGAGAGACCATCATTCCCAACACCGCGACCATAACGACGGCCGCGACGGCTTCGAAAAACGCCCAGGCCCCGGCCGCGAACGCGGTGGCCGTGGCCCACGGGTCTTCGCCCCAGGCGATTTGAAATTGCTGTTGCTGGCGCTGATCGCCGAGCAGCCTTGCCACGGCTACGACCTGATCCGCCAGATCGAAAGCATGTTCGACGGCGCGTACAGCCCCAGCCCCGGTGTGATTTACCCGACCCTGACCTTCCTTGAAGAAAGCGAAATGATCCTGGGCGACGCCGAGGGCGGAAAAAAACGCTACACCATCACCGATGCCGGACGTCTGTCGTTAAGCGATCAGGCGATCGCACTGGACGGCGTGCGGATGCGCATCGAAGTCAGCAAGCGCTCATTGCGCGGCCATGACCGCCCCGCCGAGATTCACGAAGCAGTGCACAACTTGCGTCATGCCTTGCAGATGCATCACGGCCGCTGGAGCCCGGAAGAAATCCTGCGGGTGCGCGACCTGCTTAACAACACCGCCAAAGCCATCGTCGATGGCCCTGTCGTTCAACCCGCTCAGGAGCAAGCCGAATGACTGAAGTGATCGTGCAAACCATCCACCGTGTCAGCCACGAGATCAAACGCCGTCGCCTGGAAGTGTTGCGGGTGGTCGACCTGACGCCGCGCATGCGCCGCATCACGCTGGGTGGGCCGGAATTAGCGGGCTTCGTCAGCCTCGGCACGGACGACCACGTCAAACTGTTGTTCCCTCAAAACGCGGCGGAACAAGCAGCCCTGGAAACCCTGGTGCTCGGTGCAGGCAAAGACAACGGGCCGATGCCGGCGATGCGCGACTACACACCGCGTCGTTACGACCTGAACACACTGGAGCTGGATATCGACTTCGTGCTGCACGGCGACGGCCCTGCCGCGACTTGGGCGGAGCAGGCCAAACCCGGCCAATTCCTGCACATCGGCGGCCCACGGGGCTCGATGGTCGTGCCGGACATCTTCGACAGCTACTTGCTGATCGGTGACGAAACTGCCCTGCCCGCGATCGCTCGACGGCTGGAAGGCCTGGCGGCCAATCGCCGGACATTGGTGATCGTGGAAGTGGAGAACGGCGCCGAACAGCAACGTCTGGAAAGTGCCGCGCAGGTCAACGTGATCTGGGTATTGCGCGAGGGCGGCAAGGACAACTTGCTTAAGACGGTGAAGCAGCTGCAAGTGCCCAGCGGCAATCTGTACGCCTGGGTGGCGACCGAGAGCAAAGTGTCGCGGCAGATACGCCGGGTGTTGCTGGATGAGCACGGGCTTAACGAGCAGTTCGTCAAAGCCGTGGGTTACTGGCGGGCGGATGAAAGCGACGACGAGTGAAACCTTAAAAGATCGCAGCCTGCGGCAGCTCCTACAGGGTGTACGACGATCCATTGTAGGAGCTGCCGCAGGCTGCGATCCTGGCGATCTTATTGGCGATGACGTCTATCCAGCCCAACCACCAACAACGCTATCGCCACAAACCCCAATAGCAGCCCCCCGGCATTCACAAACACCTGTGGATAACCCAGTTTGCCGACATCAATGAAAGGATAGGGATAAACCGCCAGCAGATGCCCGCGCCACAACGAATACGCGAAGTACACCACTGGATAGATCACCCACGCCGCGATATGCCGCAATCTTAACGTACCTTTCGGCACACAGCACCACCAATAAGCCAGAAACAGCAGTGGCATGACGTCATGCATCAGCTCATCGGCCAGCCATTGCCAGCCTTGCGGATGCCATAAATGGCGCAACAACACGTTGTACCCCAGGCCGACCACGGCGATGCTCACGGCAATGCCGCTACTCACCCAAGGCTGCAAAAACCAGCGTCGCGCGGCCGACTCGCGGGACGTCAGCTCACACGTCAGCACGGTCGCCACCAGCGTATTGCTCAGCACCGTGAAATAGCTGAAGAAGCTGACCAGCCCACCGAGCAGGCTGGCCGCCAGCGTCCAGCGTGAGTAGAAAATCAGGTACAGCTGAATGCTCAGTCCCGCCCAGCCAAGCACCGCCGCCACAGCGACAAAACGACGCCTCGCGGCAGAACCTGGCGTCGGTGGGTTGACCATGCTCAGACCGGGCGCTTGGTGCGCATCAGCTTCACGTACAAGCGCTCGACCTTCTCCCGCGCCCACGGGGTTTTGCGCAGGAATGTCAGGCTCGACTTGATGCTCGGATCACTCTTGAAACAGCGGATATCGATGCGCTCGGCCAGCCCCGACCATTCGTAGTGTTCAACCAGCGCGTTGAGGATTTGCTCCAGCGTCACGCCGTGCAGCGGGTTGTTGTTCTGTTCGGTCATGCCGGGCCTTCGAGCGGTGAAAGAATGGGAAGCCGCGCACCTTAGCCGAGGGCTTCGTTGGGGGGAAGCGATCTGTGTGCAGTCAGTTAAATGTAGGTGAAACGCAAAAGATCGTAGCCTCGTTTCACTCGACAGCTCCTACATTGGAATGCGTTCACCTGTAGGAGCTGTCGAGTGAAACGAGGCTGCGATCTTTTCCACTGACTGTTACCAAATCCGAAACGCTCCATGTCGTTAAAAGCGCTTTCTCTATTTGTAACAGGACATTATCCTTGCGCCCGTCAAGCTGAAACGCTTCCGCTGCCCGCGACATACTGCCGCTTCAGTTCACTTCCCAGAAAAAGACCCAGAATTACTTCCCCTATGCCTTATCTTCAAACTCCGCGAGACAGCGCTGTCCGCACCACTATTGCTGGTCGAAAAGCCCTGAACCTGATTGGCGGATTCACCGCGCTGGGCCTCGCCACTTGCACCCAGGCCGCTCCGGCTTTCGATAGTGAGTCGCCGTGGATGCTGGGCGACTGGAACGGCACGCGCACCGAACTTTCGGAAAAAGGCTACGACTTCAAAGTCGATTACACCGGCGAAATGGGCAGCAATCTGCACGGCGGTTACGACCATGACCGCACCGCTCGCTACAGCGACCAGTTTGGCCTTGGCACGCACCTGGACCTGCAGAAGATTCTGGGCTGGGACCACGCCGAATTTCAGCTGACCATCACCGAGCGCAACGGCAACAACATCAGCAACGACCGCATCAATGATCCGCGTGTAGGCGGGTTCACCTCGGCTCAGGAAGTCTGGGGTCGCGGGCAAACCTGGCGCCTGACGCAGATGTGGTATCAGCAGAAATTCTTCGATCAAAAGCTCGACATCAAGGTCGGCCGTTTCGGCGAAGGCGAAGACTTCAACAGCTTCCCCTGCGACTTCCAGAACCTGGCGTTCTGCGGCTCGCAGGTCGGCAACTGGGTCGGTGGCATCTGGTACAACTGGCCGGTCAGCCAGTGGGCGATGCGGGTCAAATATCACCTGACGCCGGAGCTGTACGCGCAGGTCGGTGCCTACGAGCAAAACCCGTCGAACCTTGATCGCGACAACGGTTTCAAGCTCAGCGGCAGCGGCACCCAGGGCGCGATCCTGCCGGTGGAACTGGTCTGGTCGCCGAAGCTCAACGGCCTGCCGGGTGAATACCGCGCCGGCTATTACTACAGCAGTGCTAACGCCACCGACGCTTACAAGGACAGCAACGGTCAGCCGGCAGCCCTGAGTGGCGAGGCTTACCGCAGCACGTCAAGCAAACACGGTGTGTGGCTCGGTGTGCAGCAGCAATTGACCAGCCGCGCCAGCGACAACTCCCGCGGCCTGAGCGTGTTCGCCAACGGCACGATGCACGACAAGAAGACCAACGCCATCGACAACTATGTCCAGGCAGGCGTCGTCTACAAAGGCTTGTTCGATGCGCGCGCCAAGGACGACATCGGTTTCGCCCTGGCTCGCGTCCACGTCAACCCGGCCTATCGCAAGAACGCCGAGGCGACCAATCAGGCCCGCGCGGTCTTCGACTACAACGACCCGTCCTTTCTGCCACCGCAGGACACCGAATACAGCGCCGAACTCTATTACGGCGTGCACGTCACGAACTGGCTGACCGTGCGCCCGAACCTGCAATACATCCGCCACCCCGGTGGCGTGGACCAGGTCGATGACGCGCTGATTGGCGGGATCAAGATCCAGTCATCGTTCTAACCAACACCACAAAAACCTGTGGGAGCGAGCCTGCTCGCGATGGCGGAGTGTCAGTCGACATCAATGCTGAATGCGAGGCCGCCATCGCGAGCAAGCTCGCTCCCACAGGGAATG
>NZ_JBBWCB010000175.1:0-9771 GCF_039888995.1 Pseudomonas rossensis
CGAAAATCAAAAGATCGCAGCCTTCGGCAGCTCCTACAGTTCGGAGCGCGGGCTCGGCAGCTGCCACAAGCGTCATCCCCCCCGCCCTTCAGCCAAAACCATTCGCCCCTAAAGCCGCCAGGCGGGCTGCCGTGACAGCCTGATTACGTTATACTCGCCGGCTTTCAAAAGTTCGCCAACGAGTGCTGCCCGCCATGGAAATCAACCCGATCCTTAACAGTATCAAGGACCTGTCCGAGCGCTCCGAAACTATTCGGGGGTATCTTTGACTACGATCAAAAGCATGAGCGTCTGACTGAAGTCAATCGCGAGCTTGAAGATCCGAATGTCTGGAACAACCCGACGTACGCTCAGGAGCTGGGCCGCGAGCGGTCCCTGCTGGCTCAGATCGTCGAAACCCTCGACGAAATGCACACCGGCCTGGCCGACGCCAAAGACCTGCTGCTGATGTCCGCCGAAGAAGAAGACCAGGCTGCCGTCGATGACGTCGCTGCCGAAGTCGAGCGTCTGCGCGAGTCCCTGGAAAAACTCGAATTCCGTCGCATGTTCAGCGGTGAGATGGACGCCAACAACGCTTACCTGGACATCCAGGCCGGCTCCGGCGGTACCGAGGCCCAGGACTGGGCCAACATCCTGCTGCGCATGTACCTGCGCTGGGCTGACAAACGCGGTTTCGACGCGACCATCATGGAGCTGTCGGCCGGTGAAGTCGCCGGGATCAAGGGCGCCACAATCCACATCAAGGGCGAATACGCCTTTGGCTGGTTGCGTACCGAAATCGGCGTGCACCGTCTGGTGCGCAAGAGCCCGTACGACTCCGGTAACCGTCGCCACACCTCGTTCTCGGCCGTGTTCGTGTCGCCGGAAATCGATGACAACATCGAAATCGACATCAACCCGTCGGACCTGCGCATCGATACCTACCGCTCCTCCGGTGCCGGTGGTCAGCACGTAAACACCACTGACTCGGCCGTCCGTATTACGCACGTACCGACCAACACCGTGGTCAGCTGCCAGAACGAACGCTCCCAGCACGCCAACAAAGACACCGCGATGAAAATGTTGCGGGCGCGCTTGTACGAGCAGGAAGTGCAGAAACGCAACGCCGCCTCCCAGGCCCTGGAAGACACCAAGTCGGACATCGGCTGGGGTCACCAGATTCGCTCTTACGTGCTCGACCAGTCGCGAATCAAGGATTTGCGTACTAACGTCGAACGCAGTGACTGCGACAAGGTGCTCGACGGCGACATCGACGAATACCTGGTGGCGAGCCTGAAGCAAGGCCTGTAAACCGCCAGTCAAGACCTTAAGTCCCCTGCCATCGGTGGGGGCAACGAACCTGTGATGGAATTTTTAAAGACATGAGCGACCTAGAACTCGACCCGCAAGCCCTGCAACAGGAAGAAAACTCCCTGATCGCCCTGCGCAAGGAAAAGCTGGCTGCCGAGCGCGCCAAGGGCAATGCCTTCCCGAACGACTTCCGCCGCGACAACTACTGCGAAGACTTGCAGAAACAGTACGCGGACAAGACCAAGGAAGAGCTGGCAGAAGCTGCAATCCCGGTCAAGGTTGCCGGTCGTCTCATGCTCAACCGTGGCTCGTTCATGGTGATCCAGGACATGTCCGGGCGCATCCAGGTTTACGTCAACCGTAAAACCCTGTCCGAAGAAACCCTGGCCGCGGTGAAAACCTGGGACCTGGGCGACATCATCGCCGCCGAAGGCACCCTGGCGCGTTCCGGCAAGGGCGACCTGTACGTCGAAATGACCAGCGTGCGTCTGCTGACCAAATCCCTGCGCCCGCTGCCGGACAAGCACCACGGCCTGACCGACACCGAATCCCGTTATCGTCAGCGTTACGTTGACCTGATCGTCAACGAAGACGTGCGCCAGACTTTCCGCGTTCGTTCGCAAGTCATCGCGCACATCCGCAGCTTCCTGATGAAACGAGACTTCCTGGAAGTCGAAACACCGATGCTGCAAACCATTCCAGGTGGTGCAGCGGCCAAGCCGTTCGAAACACACCACAACGCTCTGGACATGGACATGTACCTGCGCATCGCGCCGGAGCTGTACCTCAAGCGTCTGGTGGTCGGTGGTTTTGAAAAGGTGTTCGAGATCAACCGCAACTTCCGTAACGAAGGCGTTTCGACTCGTCACAACCCTGAATTCACCATGTTGGAGTTCTACCAGGCTTACGCCGACTACGAAGACAACATGGACCTGACCGAAGAACTGTTCCGCGAGCTGGCACAGCTGGTTCTGGGCAGCACCGACGTGCCTTATGGCGACAAAGTGTTCCACTTCGGCGAACCGTTCGTGCGTCTGTCGGTGTTCGACTCGATCCTCAAGTACAACCCTGAGCTGACCGCTGACGACCTGACCGACATCGACAAGGCCCGCGCCATCGCCAAGAAGGCCGGCGCCAAGGTGCTGGGCTTCGAAGGTCTGGGCAAACTGCAGGTGATGATTTTCGAAGAGCTGGTAGAGCATAAGCTGGAGCAGCCGCACTTCATCACTCAATACCCGTTCGAAGTGTCGCCGCTGGCCCGTCGTAACGACGACAACCCGAACGTCACCGACCGTTTCGAACTGTTCATCGGTGGTCGCGAAATCGCCAACGCCTATTCCGAGTTGAACGACGCGGAAGACCAGGCCGAGCGCTTCATGGCTCAGGTGGCCGACAAGGACGCCGGTGACGATGAAGCCATGCACTACGACGCCGACTTCGTTCGCGCGCTGGAGTACGGCATGCCGCCAACCGCCGGTGAAGGTATCGGCATCGACCGTCTGGTGATGCTGCTGACCAACTCCCCGTCGATCCGCGACGTGATCCTGTTCCCGCACATGCGGCCACAAGCGTAAGTGTTTCAATAAAAAAGCCGCCTAAAACAGGCGGCTTTTTATTGCCTGTCTGGTACAAACGTATCAATTGGTTACTTTTGAAGTAAGAGAGGAATACCTGTCGTGAACCGTGCAATTGCTCAAGAGGGTGCAGCGGACGTCGCCACTGCGGTCGCTGAAAGTGTTCAGTACCAGGGCCGCAAGGCCAGCCGACAGGGCAGTGAACAGCGTCGACAGGACATTCTCGATGCGGCGATGCGCATTGTCGTGCGCGATGGCGTGCGGGCCGTGCGTCACCGCGCGGTGGCCGCCGAGGCTGGTGTGCCGCTGTCGGCCACCACTTACTATTTCAAGGATATCGATGACCTGCTCACCGATACCTTTGCCCAATACGTGGAACGCAGCGCGGCGTTCATGGCCAAGTTGTGGGCCAGCAACGAAGGCCTGCTGCGTGAGATGGTTGCCTATGGCGATGGCAGCCCCGAGTCCCGTTCACAGCTGGCCGACGATATCGCACGCCTGACCGCCGATTATGTGCAGCGCCAATTGCACAACCGTCGCGAACACTTGATGGCCGAGCAGGCGTTCCGTCAGGAGGCCCTGTTGAACCCGCGTCTGGCGGAGTTGGTGCGCTCGCATCAGCAAATTCTTCTGCAAGGCACCTGCCATTTTTTCGAGGTATTGGGTTCCCGCGAGCCACAACAGGATGCCAAAGTGTTGACGGCGATTATCGGACGGATGGAATATCAGGGCCTGCTCAACGACGCCGAGCCTGTCGCCGAAGCCGAAATGCTCGGCATCCTGACTCGCTACATGCATTTGGTGTTGGCGTCGGTGTGACCCGATCCCCCTGTAGGAGCTGCCGCAGGCTGCGATCTTTTGATCTTGCTTTGCAGCAGTGTCGAGAGGATCAAGATCAAAAGATCGCAGCCTTCGGCAGCTCCTACGGTCCGCGTGTGTTCAAAGGGAGTGTTGAATGAAAGCCTGGCGTGTCGTTGTGATCGCCTTGTCGTTCCTGCTGCTCAGCGGCTGTCTGGTGACCTTCAAGGAGCCGCTGCCCTCGAGCGAGCCCGCGCCTAAAGGGTTGCTCGGCAAATGGACCAGCACCAACGCCTGGGGCGAACCGCTGAATCTGGAGCTGACGCGCCTGGGCGACAACCACTATCAGGCGGTCAGCTACTTCAAGACTAAACCCAAGGAGCGTGAAGCCTATCCCTTCACGGTGACCCGCCATGGCAGTCGCTGGTACCTGTCGGCCAAGGTGCCGGCGCAATTCGGTGGGCATTTCACTCTCTTCGGTTTCGAGCTCACCGATAAGCATGAGCTGGTGGTCTATAACCTCGACCTCGAGCAGATCAACCAGGCCCTGAGGCAAAAAGTCCTCAGCGGCGAAGGCTTCCAGACCGACGACGGCGACGGCGTGTTGATCAACAACAATCTGGACCAGGTCTTCGCCTACCTTGACGACCCGGCCAATTCCGATGTGTTCGTCGAGGCCGTGCGCTATCAGCGCCTGGCCAAAGCCAAATAAACCCAGCACGTAAACGGTTTTTCTACAGGAGTTTCGGGTGGACGATTACCAGCAGTCGATACGCATTTTGTCCGATCGCATTGTGCTGGCGCAGACGCCGATTCGCGTCCTCGATGCAGTCAAGTGGGACGACAGCATCCGCAAGGGTTTCCTCAAGGCCAAGGGCAAGGAAATGCCGGCGGTGGACCGCGATTACTACCTGAACCGGCCGCTGGCGTTCGACTCCAGCAAGGTGAAACTGGAATTCCAGAACATCGAACGCGACATCACCCGTCAGCTTGGTCAGTTCAACCCGGTCGGCCAGATCATGCGCCGCATGTGCAAGGAATACCGGATGGTGGTGCGCATGCTCGAAGCGCGCGGCACCGAGGATTTCGGGCTGATTTCACAGGAGCTTTACGGTGCCGCTTCCGACGCGTTCCACGCCGGCGATCCGACCCTTTCCGACCTGGGCCTGATGCTCTCGGATTACCTGAACAATATCGATGGCCGTGGCGACCTGAAGGACGAACCGAAAATCCTCACCGCCAAGGAAGCCGTCCACCTGCTGCAAACCCGCTTGAACAAGGTATTCGGCGAGGCCGAGGAAACCATTCGCGTATTCGAGTCCGACGGGATCGTCGCCGATGCGGCGGCTGGCGCCGACTACATCAAGATCCGCACCGACGCGATGTTCAACGACCGTGACGTGCGCGCTCTGGAAGTGCACGAAGGGCTGGTGCATGTGGGGACCACGCTCAATGGTCTGAACCAGCCGATCTGCACCTTCCTCTCCAAAGGTCCGCCGTCGTCGACGGTGACTCAGGAAGGCCTGGCGATCCTGATGGAAATCATCACCTTTGCCTCCTACCCGAGTCGCCTGCGCAAACTGACCAACCGCACCCGCGCCATACACATGGTGGAAGAGGGTGCGGACTTCCTGCAGATCTTCGAGTTCTTCCGCGAGCAAGGTTTTGAAATGGCGGAAAGCTACGGCAACGCCAGCCGGGTTTTCCGTGGCTCGGTGCCGACAGGTCTGCCATTTACCAAAGACTTGTCCTACCTCAAGGGCTTTATCATGGTTTACAACTACATTCAGTTGGCCGTGCGTAAAGGCAAGCTTGAGCAGATACCACTGCTGTTTTGCGGCAAGACCACGCTGGAAGACATGCGGACCTTGCGCCAGTTGGTGGATGAAGGGCTGGTGGTGCCACCGAAGTATCTGCCGGATCAGTTCCGTGACCTGAACGCGCTGTCGGCGTGGATGTGCTTCTCCAACTTCCTCAATCACCTGAGCCTGGACCGGATCGAAGCGGATTACTCCAACATCCTGTGAGCAGTAAAATCCCCTGTGGGAGCGAGCTTGCTCGCGATAGCGGTGTAACAGTCGATGAAAATGTTGAATGTTAAGCCGCCATCGCGAGCAAGCTCGCTCCCACAGTGTTTTGTGTTCCAACCCCTATTTTCGCGAGGTTTCAACGGATGAGATTCCTCGGCATTTTTTGCCTGCTGCTGACCTTGAGCGGCTGCAGCTCACTGCTGTTCTACCCCGAGCCCGGCCAGCTGTTTACCCCGGAAAAAGCCAAACTTGAATACCGCGACATCACCCTGACCACCGCCGATGGCCTCAAGCTGCACGGCTGGTGGTTGCCGGCCAAACAAGGTGTCGAGGTCAAAGGCACGGTGCTGCATTTGCACGGTAACGGCGGCAACCTGCCCATGCATCTTGGGGGGAGCTGGTGGTTACCGAAAGAAGGGTATCAAGTGCTGCTGCTGGACTATCGCGGTTATGGATTGTCCGAGGGGGAACCGACGCTGCCGGAGATTTATCAGGACATCGACGCCGCGTTCAAATGGCTCGATCAGGCGCCGGAGGTCAAGGGCAAGCCGCTGATCCTCCTGGGCCAAAGCCTTGGCGGTTCGATGGCCGTGCATTATCTGGTTCAGCACCCCGAACGCCAGAAACAACTCAAGGCCTTCGTCCTCGACGGCGTGCCCGCCAGTTACCGCAGTATCGGTCAATTTGCCCTGAGCCATTCCTGGCTGACCTGGCTGGTTCAGGTGCCACTGTCCTTGCTGGTGCCGGACGGCGACAGCGCGATCCATTCCATGACGCAGCTCAATGGCGTGCCGAAACTGATCTACCACAGCATCGACGATCCGATCGTGCCCCTTTCCAACGGCATCCGTCTGTATCAAGCTGCGCCGCCGCCGCGGGTGCTGCAACTGACCCGTGGCGGTCATGTGCAGACGTTCGCCGACCCGGTCTGGCGCAAAGTCATGCTGCGTTTTCTCGATGACCCGCAGCATTTCAACGGTCTGCGCCGCCTGGGTGAAGTCCCGAATTACCCGGCGCCGAAAAATTCTGAAGATGAACCACCAGAGAGTCCGCAATGAGTGAAGAACGTAACGCCATCCCGCTGATCATCACCGGTATCTGCAGCATCCTCGGCACTGTCGCAGCCCTGTGGTTCTACGGCTACCTGCACTTCGCCAAACCCGAAGATGCGCTGCTGCTCAGCGACTTCACCATGCTCAAGACTGTGCCGGGCGAAGACTACAAAGTCTCGCTGGAACCGGCCCCGCAAGTCGCGCAATGCATCGATGGCGTGCTGGTGATGTTCGACACCGAACAGAAAGGCTTGAGCGGCGTGTTGGTCAACAACAAGAAAAAAGCGGTGCGTTGCATGGTCGAGGAAACGCCGCAGAAGCTGCAACCGTAGCGCTCCCGAAAAGATCGCAGCCTCGTTTCACTCGACAGCTCCTACATAGACCGCGTGCTTCTGTAGGAGCTGTCGAGTGAAACGAGGCTGCGATCTTTTGATCTTAAAAACAAAAGCCCCGCCTGATCAGATCAGGCGGGGCTTTTGCGTTACAGCAGGTTCAACTCAGTTCGAGCTGACCGCCGAACGCGGGATCACCGGCTGGTTGTCGTTGGAAATGGTCACTTCCACCCGACGGTTCATCGCACGGCCCGAGACGCTGCTGTTCTCGGCCACCGGGTATTCCTTGCCGTAACCCTGCGCCACGATACGCGCTGGATCAACGCCCATTTTCACCAGCGCCGTGCGCACGGAACCGGCACGATGCTCGGACAGCGACTGGTTGTGGTTCGCGGTGCCCGTGCTGTCGGTGTAGCCCTCGACGATCACTTTGCGATCAGGGTTTTCCGAGAGGAACTGCGCCAGTTTGTTGATGTTTACCAGACCGCTGGACTTCAGATCAGCCCTGTCAGTGGCAAACAACACATCACCGAACGTCACCAAGGTACCGCGATCGGTCTGCTTGGCGTTCAGGCTGTCCTGCAATTGCTTGATCTGCGCGTCGCGTGCGTCCAGACGGGCCTGGGCACGTTGCGCAGAGGCATTTTTCAGACTGGCTTCAGCGGTGCGCAGCGCGATGGTTTGCTTGGCCACTTCAACACGTTGATTGGTCAGGTAAGCCAGTTGGTCGACCTTGGCCTGGTCCTCTTTGTCCTGGTAAGCCTTGTCGGCCTTGTCCAGGTAATCGCTGGCTTCTTTGGTTTCCAGCGCCGCGACTTTGCTGGCTTGCGGGTTGGTTTGCAGGCCGGTGTAGTTGCTACGGGCCTGTTCCAGGTTCGCGTTCGGCGGCGTGGAGCAGGCAGCCAGTGCAACGCTTGCGGCCAGCAGGGCAGGGATCATCAATTGTTTACGCATGGTGGTTTCGTCCTTTTAGTCGAGTAAGAAGTACGTCGTGCCGCGCCGCTTACTGCACGGTGCGCTGGCTTTCCTGACGCAGTTCTTGAACACCTTTCTGAGAGTCCTTCACAGCCTGTTCAGCTTTGATAGCCTGGGCTTTGCGCTCAGCCACGCGAGCGTCCCACTCGGCCTGTTCGGCCAGGACTTTGGCTTCGTCATACTTTTTGTCGTGCATGGCGATTTCGGCTTGTTTGAGCTTGTCCTGCGCGGACTTCATTTCCACTGCCGCGAATTCGGTACCGCCGGCACTGACGGCGCTGTTGACCGCCGATTCCGTCACGGCGAATTGCTCGCTTGGCGGGTTGCCGGCACAACCGGCCAGAACGAGGCTGCTGCCGATTGCCAGTGCAGCCAGTTTCAAGCTACGCAGGTGGGTGAAAGAGGATTGGTCAGTGCGGGTCTTCATGGTCTTCAACTCCATTGGAATAACTCCTGAAAAACTTAAAAATCCATCCTGGGCAAGGAGCCGCAACCTTCAATTTCCGGGGGTGTTATGAAACGGCCGTCCCAGGCGTGGTTAATGGGTGTGACCCGAGGCGTTTTTCAAAAGTTCAGAGAATATGGCCCATTGCCCGAAAAAACTTTGACCGGGCGGACAAGGCTCTAAATCGGGACTTATCATCATACGCAGCAGTACTCCCGGCCCTGAACGAGCCCGGGAATATGCATTTTGGAGGGGAAAAGAAGCGCGGTAATCAGTGTTTCTGTTTGGCGTCAACGGCCGACAAATCGTGCAAATGACGACGGGACAATGCGAGAAAACGCGGAGTCGGACCGACGTCTTCGTACAGCGGATCACCTTCTTCGTCGGTGGCCACGACGGTCGAGCCCTTCACATACGGAAAGCTCTTTTCGAGCTCTTCCAGGGCGGCGCCGATCAGCTCGCCGAGCAGTTCTTCGGGCTGCCGTTTGGGGTACATATCGATAATGGCCGCCAGCCGTGCGGCGGCCTCCACATCCAGGTGAATCGAGTATCCGGTGTCGGTCAGGCGACCCTTGGCGTTTTCTTCCCAGTGATGGGCAAGCTCGCGGATTTTCATAGTGACCTCAATGCGCACCTGCTCGTGGCAGGCAGTGTCAGTGTCCGGCAAAGGCCGGCGGCAGCCGTTGTAAGGCTTACTCTTCAGACTAGCTTTAACGCCCAAGGTTTAAAGTCCCTTCGTCGTCTAATGGTGAACGTTGCTTCGGTGCTTCAGATTGGGTGTATATCCGTTTTTGCGGTGATGGCTGATTACGGTTTCGCTTTTACAGCGAGTCACTTTCGAAAAGCGCGAAAGTAACCAAAGCGCTCTTGCCCCTTTCGTTCGGTGCCTCGCTAAGGCTCGGCATGCCCTCGCTCCGGTCCTGCTCCGTGGGCCCGCCGCCATCGGCCATCCATGGCCGGGGGCGGCTAACCCGGCATCCTTGCCGGGTTGCCCACTGCGCAGAACCTCCACTCGGCCTCTCGAGGGGGCGGTGCATCAAGATCAAAAGCTGCAGGCGAGCTAACGCTCGACCTGTTGAGTGGTGAGGAGCGTGCGTACACCCCCTCCCCCCGGTAGGAGCTGTCGAGTGAAACGAGGCTGCGATCTTTTGATCTACTGCCCCTTTCCCAGAGGCCGAACGCAGGCGTTGCGCAGGGGGCACCGCGGCAAGGATGCCGCGGTAGCCGCCCCCGGCCATGGATGGCCGATGGCGGCGGGCCCCCGGAGCAATGCCG
>NZ_JBBWCB010000176.1:0-9659 GCF_039888995.1 Pseudomonas rossensis
GCGTTCGGCTGCGAAGCAGTCGTAAAACCAGACATTGCGGTGCGTCAGGTAGGCCGTGTCTGCCGGACTCACGACTGCTACGCAGCCGAACGCAGCCTCGCGGGCTCGGCAGCTGCTACATAGAGTGCGTCGCGGCTGAAATTGCTTAACTGACTGGCATTAGCCATCTATGGCCCGTTTTTTTATGCCCGCGCCATTCATTTCCGCTAGTCCCATTGGACGATGTTCCCCCTGCGCAAACCCGCTTGAATAGCCCTACATAAAGTCTCCCCCGGCAGCCGCCGATGGGCGGCTCGGCCTGAAAAACGAGGAGTGCATCCATGGATATCCGTGGTCTGGGTTACGTCACCCTGTTATCCAGCGACCTGGCGCAATGGCGTCAGTACGCAAGCCAGGTGCTGGGCATGATGGTGGCCGGCAGCGATGACGATGAGCGGCTTTACCTGAAAATGGACGAGCGCCACTACCGTATTCTGGTGGAGAAAAGCGCTGAGAACGGCTTCGGTGCGTGCGGCTGGGAAGTGCCTGGCAAAGCGGCGCTTGAACACGCTGTCAGCGTTCTGGAACAAGCCGATGTGCAAGTTACCCGCGGCACCGTGGCCCAGGCCGAGGTTCGCAAGGTCCAGGAGCTGGTGCACTTCAGCGACCCGGATGGTAACCGTCACGAACTGTTCTGGGGACCTCTGAAGGACTTCGCACGCTTCGTCTCGCCGGTCGGGGTCAAGGGTTTCGTCACCAGCGAATTGGGCATGGGCCACGTGGTACTGCCGGCACCGAGCTTCGAGCGTTGCCGGGATTTCTACGAGCAAGTGCTCGGTTTCGGTCTGTCCGACCTGATGAAAGTCCGCTTCACCCCGGACCCGGCCGAGCCGCAAAAACGCATCCATTTTCTGCACTGCAACAACGGCCGCCACCATTCACTGGCGATTTTCGAGTGCCCGATGCCCCACGGCTGCGTGCACATGATGGTCGAGGTCAATGCTCTGGAGGAGGTCGGTCGCGCCCTGGATCGTGTGCAGGCCAACGGCGTGAAGCTCTCGGCCACCCTCGGTCAACACACCAACGATCAGATGATCTCGTTCTACATTAAGACGCCGTCAGGGTTTGACCTGGAATACGGCTGCGATGGCCTGGTGGTCGATTGGGATCGCCACACACCTTTTGAAAGCACAGTGGTCAGCCACTGGGGCCACGACTTCAGTGTCGGTCGCCAATGAGGAAGATGACGATGGACAAGCGAATGACCACGGCCGAGATGGTCGGCCAACTGCGTGACGGCATGACCATCGGCATCGGTGGCTGGGGGCCGCGGCGCAAACCCATGGCGTTGGTGCGGGAGATTTTGCGCTCCGACCTCAAGGACCTCACCGTGGTCGCCTACGGCGGTGCGGATGTCGGCATGCTCTGCGCGGCCGGCAAGATCAGGAAGCTGGTGTTCGCCTTTGTTTCCCTGGATTTCATTCCACTGGAACCGTACTTCCGCAAGGCACGCCAAGAGGCGGCGCTGGAGGTGATGGAAATCGACGAAGGCATGCTCCTGCTCGGTCTGCGGGCCGCAGCGATGAATGTACCGTTTATTCCGACGGCGGTAGGCCTGGGCACCGATGTACTGCGGCACAACCCGCAGATCAAATTGATTGCCTCGCCCTATGCCGACGGCAAGGACTGGGTGGCGATGCCGGCGCTCAAGCTCGATGCGGCGCTGATTCACGTCGACCGTGCCGATGCGCGCGGTGTCTGCCAGATCAGCGGCCCCGATCACTACATGGACGACCTGTTCGTACGTGCCGCGACTCACAGCTACGTGACCTGCGATGAACTGGTGGACAGCGAGTATTTCCACGCCGATGCCGGGCACGCGCATCAGGTGTTCTGGGAACGCAACCTGACCACCGCGGTGGCCCACGTGCCGGGCGGTGCGCATCCGTCTTCCTGCGCGCCGCTGTACGGTTTCGACGTGGCGCACTTCAAGGCTTACAACGCTTCGGCGCAGGCCGTCGATGGCTGGCAGGCCTATGTCCGGGATTACGTCGATTGCACCCACGAACAGTACCTGGACAAGGTCGGCGGCCTGGCTGCCATCCGCCAACTGCCGTTGCCGATTTTTTAAGGGAGCCTTGCGATGAGCACTACCACTTACAGCCTCGCCGAACTGATGATCTGCGCCGCCTCCGAAGCCTGGCGCGACGATGGCGAGGTCCTGGCCAGCGGCATCGGCGTGATCCCGCGCCTGGCCGCCTCATTGAGCATGCTCAGCAGCAATCCGCAGCTGCTGATGACCGACTCCGAAGCCTACATGATCGCCGAACCGGTGCCGCTGGGCGCGCGCAACGGCTATCAACCCAAGCGTGACAGCTGGATGGGTTTCTCGCGAATTTTTGACAACGTGTGGGGCGGCAAGCGCCACGCATTGGTGGGCCCGACCCAGATCGACCGTTTCGGCCAGGCCAACATTTCATGCATTGGCGATTACGCCAAACCCAAGGCGCAAATGCTCGGCGTGCGCGGTTTTCCCGGCAACTCGATCAGCCACGCCAACTCTTTTTGCGTACCCAGCCACAACCGTCGGGTGTTCGTCGAAGGCGAGGTCGATATGGTCGCCTCGGTCGGCTACAACCCGGCGCGTCTGGCGCGCGGCTGGTCGCTGGACGAGATCGATATCCGCCTGATCATCACTGACCTCTGCGTGCTGGATTTCCTCGGCCCGCACCGGCAAATGCGCATTCGCTCGCTGCACCCCGGCGTGACGGTGGCCGAGGTTCAGGACAACACCGGATTTGCTTTGCATGTGCCGCAAGACTGCCCGATCACGGCTGAACCGACCGTCGAGCAATTGCAGCTGATCCAGCGCCTGGACCCGCACAACCTGCGTGCCAGCCAGCTCAAAGACAACCCGCCAGGCCAACGCTGAGCGCCCCCGTTTCGGAGAAAAGTGATGGCTGAACATAACGACAAGAACGAGGCCGACGTGGTGCTTTACGAGGTGCGCGGCGCGGTGGCCCTGGTCACCATGAATCGCCCCGAGTACCACAACGCGCAGAACTCGCAGATGACCTACGCGCTGGACGCGGCGTTTCGCCAGGCCTGCGATGACGATGAGGTGAAAGTCATCGTGCTTCGGGGTGCCGGCAAGCATTTCTCCGCCGGGCATGACATCGGCACGCCGGGTCGCGACGTCGATCAGACCTTCGACCGTGCCAGCCTGTGGTACGACCATGTGAACAAGCCGGGCGGCGAGTTTCTCTACGCCCGAGAGCAGGAAGTCTATCTGGGCATGTGCCGCCGCTGGCGCGAAATGCCCAAGCCAACCATCGCCATGGTCCAGGGGGCGTGCATCGCGGGCGGGCTGATGCTGGCCTGGGTCTGTGACCTGATCGTCGCCAGTGAGGATTCTTACTTCGCGGATCCGGTGGTGCGAATGGGCATTCCCGGGGTCGAGTACTTCGCCCATGTGCATGAGCTGAACCCGCGCATCGCCAAGGAGTTTCTGTTCCTCGGCGAGCGCATGCCGGCGGCACGCGCCTATCAAATGGGCATGCTCAACCGGGTAGTGCCCCGAGATGAACTGGAACAGCAAACCCTCGACATCGCCGGGCGCATTGCGCAGATGCCGCGCCTCGGTCTGCAATTGAGCAAGCAGGCAGTCAACAACGCCGAAGACCTGATGGGCAAGCGCGCGACCATGGACATGGTCTTCGGCCTGCACCACTTCGCCCACGCCCACAATGAACTGGTGTCGGGTGACCGACTCGGCGGATATGACGCCAAGGCCATGGCCCGTTCGCAACGCACCTCGGGCGGGGCGTGAGCATGGCGATCTCTTTGAATACCCGCCTAACCGAATTACTTGGCTGTCGCTATCCGATCATCCAGACCGCGATGGGCTGGGTCGCCGACCCGAAACTGGTGGCGGCCACGGGCAATGCCGGCGGCTTCGGCTTTCTCGCCGGGGCGACCATTGAGCCTCAGCGGATGGAGGCAGCGATCCTCGAAACCCGGCGTCTGACCGATCAGCCTTTCGGCGTCAATTTTCATATGTACCAGGCCAACGCCGCAGAGATCGTCGAGCTGGTGCTGCGCCACAACGTCAGGGCGGTCAGCTACAGCCGCTCGCCCGGCAAGCAAATGATCAGCCGTCTGAAGGATGCCGGCGTGGTGTGCATCCCCACCGTTGGAGCGCTCAAGCACGCGCAGAAAGCCGTGGAAATGGGCGCCGATGCGGTCACCGTACAAGGCGGCGAGGGCGGTGGGCATACCGGCTCAGTGCCGACTTCGTTGCTGCTCGATCAAGTCGTCAACGCAGTCTCGGTGCCCGTGGTGGCCGCCGGTGGTTTCAAGGATGGTAAAGGCCTGGTCTCGGCCCTGGCCTACGGCGCCGAAGGCATCGCCATGGGCACGCGCTTTCTGATGTGCGCCGACAGTCCGGTGCCGCAGGCGACCCTGTCGCGTTACCTCGCGGTCAAGGACCCGGCGGCGATCATCATCAGTCGCGCCATCGACGGTATGCCGCAACGGATGATTCGCAACGAATTGCTCAACCAGCTTGAAGCGAGTGGTGGCCTCAAGCGCTTGTTGCTGGCATTCCAGAGTGGCCTGGCGTACCGCCGCCACAGTGGCATGAGCCTGACGCAACTGCTCGGCAGTGTTTTGAAAATGCGCGGCAGCGGTGAGCTGACTGCCGCGCAAAGCATCATGGCCGCCAACGCGCCGATGGTGATTCAGAAAGCCATGGTCGACGGGTTACCCGCCGAAGGTGTACTGCCCGCCGGCCAGATCGCCGCGTCCATCGACAGCTTGCCCAGCTGCGCCCAATTGATTGAACAGATCGTCCGTGACGCCGAAGCGCGTCTGGGCGAGCTGTGCCGCCGTGTGTCGTGAAGGGGAAAGGCATGAAACCATTTAGCGTCAGCATCAATAACGGCATTGCCGAACTGGTGTTCAACCAGCCACCGGTCAACGCCTTCAATTGCCAGGGCTGGGCCGATATCGCCAGCGAGATAGAAGGCCTCGGTCGCGACGCCAGCGTGCGGGTGATCGTGATTCGGGCCGAAGGTCGCGGATTCTGTGCCGGGGTCGACATCAAGGAACTGGCCGCCGACGGCAACCTGATCGTGGCGGTGAACAAGGGCAACTACGACAGTTTCAAGGCGATCCACCGCAACCCGAAACCGGTCATCGTCGCCGTACACGGCTTCGTCCTCGGCGGCGGCATCGGCATCTGCGGCGCGGCCGACATTCTGGTGGCCTCCGAGTGCGCCAGCTTCGGCGTGCCCGAGGTCGATCGCGGTGCCATGGGTGGCGGCGCGCATTTACAGCGGTTGTTCCCGGTGCAGAAAGTCCGTCACATGTACTTCACCGGCGAGATGATCGACGCCGCCGAGGCCTGGCGCCTGGGTGCGGTAGAGCGTGTGGTCAAGCGCGAGGACTTGCGTGAGGCCGCGTTGCAGATCGCCCGCACCATCGCCGCCAAGAGCCCGGCCATGATCAGCCTCGCCAAAGAAGCGCTGAGCGGTATCGAAGACGGCAATCTGGAAGACAAATATCGCTGGGAGCAGGGCTTCACGCTCGAGGCCTATCGCTCACTGGACTCACAGGAAGCACGCGACTCGTTCGTCGAGAAGCGCGATGCCCACTTCAACGGCTGAAGGCACTCTCATGGACCTGACATACACCCCGGCCCAGCAGGCCTTTCGCGCTGAAGCGCGGACCTGGTTGACGGCCAATGTACCCCGCGAACCGCTGCAATCGTTCGACACCGAGCAAGGCTTTGCCGAGCACCGTGCCTGGGAAAACCGGCTTAACGACGGTCGCTGGGGCATGGTCACCTGGCCGATCGATCTCGGCGGGCGCGGTTGCGACTTGATCGAGTGGTTGATCTTCGAGGAGGAGTACTACCGCTCTGGTGCGCCTGCACGGGTTAACCAGAACGGCATCTTCCTGCTCGGCCCGACGCTGATGGAATATGGCAGCGACGAACAGAAAGCGCGCTTTTTGCCACGCATGGCCACTGGTGAAGACATCTGGGCCCAGGCCTGGTCCGAACCGGGCGCGGGTTCCGACATGGCGGCAATCCGCTCGCGCGCCGAACGGGTGGGCGACCATTACGTTATCAACGGCCAGAAAACCTGGTCGACTCGCGCCGTGTGGGCTGACTGGGTATTCGGCATTTTCCGCACCGACCCTCACTCCCAGCGCCATCAGGGTCTGACGTTTATTCTGCTACCGCTCGACAGCCCGGGGATCACGGTGCGGCCGATTCCTCAGCTCAATGGTTTACCGGGGTTCGCCGAGATTTTCTTCGACGACGTCAAGGTGCCGGTGGAAAACGCGCTGGGCGGCGAAGGCATGGGTTGGCATGTGGCGATGTCCACCGCCGGGTTCGAACGCGGTTTGCTGCTGCGTTCACCCGCACGTTTTCAGGAAACCGCTCGGCGACTGGTGCAGCTGTACCAGGCCAACCGCGAGCAGGCTGACCGTGACCCGGCCATTGGCGAGTCGGTGATGCGCGCCTGGCTGGACGCCGAGGCGTACACCTTGAGCACCTACATGACCGCCTCGAAACTGGTGCAGGGCGGCAAGATCGGGCCGGAGTCTTCGACCAACAAAATCTTCTGGTCGGAACTCGATCAGCGCATGCACGACACCGCCATGAGCATTCTCGGCTTGCGTGGCGAGCTGCTGCCCGAAGCACCTGCTGCGGGCGACGTCGGCCATTGGCTGGAAGGTTTTCTGTTTGCCCAGGCCGGACCGATCTATGCCGGCACCAACGAGATCCAGCGCAACATCATTGCCGAACGCATGCTCGGCATGCCGCGTGCCTGAGGAATAGACCATGGACTTTAGTTTCAGCCGCGACCAGTTGCTGTTCCAGGACAACGTCAGGTGTTTTCTGATCAACGAGGTCACCCCGGAGCGCATTCGCGAACTCTGGCTTTGCGATAGTGGGCGCAGCGATCAGCTCTGGGCCCAATTGGTGGAGTTGGGCCTGACCGCGCTGACCGTTCCCGAAGAGCAAGACGGGATGGGCATGAATGAGCTGGACTTCATTCTGCTCGCTCAGGAATGTGGTTATGCCGGCCTGCCCGAGCCGCTGGTGGAGACGATGCTGATCGGCGTGCCGTTGCTCGCCGCCCTTGATGAAAGCCACGCGGTGCTCAAACAGCACTGGCTGGCGCGCGTCGCGGAAGGCCGCGCACGGTTGGCGATTGCCGAGCCGGGTAACCCGCTGGTCAGCGATGCTCACGTCGCCGATTTGCTGTTGCTGGCTCATGGCGATGAGGTGCACGCGGTCGAACCTGGCGCGGTGCGCCTGACCCGCAATGTGTCGGTCGATCCCAGTCGTCAGCTGTTTCAGGTCGACTGGACGCCAACGTCCGCCACCTGCGTGGCCGCTGGTGAACAGGGCCGGCGCTTGTGGGCCGCCGCGTTTAATCGTGGCGCGCTGGGCTGTGCCGCGCAAATGCTGGGGCTGGCCAAGCGCATGGTCGACCTCGCGGTGGATTACACCTTTGAGCGCAAACAGTTCGGCAAACCGGTGGGTTCGTTTCAGGCGGTCAAGCATTTGATGGCCAACGTCGCGGTGCAGATCGAGTTCGCCAAAGGGCCGCTGTATCGCGCCGCCTATGCACTGGCCGAGCAGCAACCGGGACAGGAAGTGCTGGTGTCCCATGCCAAATTGGCAACTTCGGAAGCCGCCATGCTCGCCGCGAAAAACACCATTCAGGCTCACGGTGCCATGGGTTACACCTGGGAAGTCGACCTGCATTTGTTCATGAAGCGCGCCTGGGCGCTGGACAAGGTCTGGGGTGATCGTGGTCATCACAAAGGGCGGATGTGCGCGGCATTGTTCGACGGCAATCCAGCACTGGGTGCTGGTAACACTTTCTGACGGCGACTGTGCCCGACTTCAACATTTACCCCGAGGTACACCATGCCTGAAGCCTATATTGTCGACGCCCTGCGCACGCCCACCGGGCGACGCAAGGGTGGTTTGAGCCAGATTCACGCAGCCGACCTGGGCGCCCACGTCTTGCGTGCGCTGGTCGAGCGCAACGACATCCCCGATGACGATTACGACGACGTGATCTTCGGCTGTGTCGACACCATTGGCCCGCTGGCCGGGGACATTGCCCGGACCAGTTGGCTGGCTGCCGGCCTGTCGCAGGCGGTACCCGGCACCACCATCGATCGCCAGTGCGGTTCGTCCCAGCAAGCGGTGCACTTTGCCGCCCAAGCGGTGATGAGCGGCACCCAGGATGTGGTCGTCGCCGGCGGCGTGCAAACCATGACCCAGATTCCTATTTCATCAGCCATGATCGCTGCCGAACCGCTGGGCTTCAGTGATCCGTTCAGCGGCTCCGAAGGTTGGGTCCGGCGCTATGGCGCACAACCGCCGACTCAATTCCGTTCGGCGCAGATGATTGCCGAGAAGTGGGGGCTGTCCCGCGAACAACTGGAAGTCTATTCACTGGAGTCCCATCAGCGGGCATTGCGGGCCATCGAGCAAGGGCGGTTCAACCGGGAAATCGTGCCACTGGCCGCAGTTGTGCACGACGAAACGCCGCGCCAGACCAGCCTGGCGAAAATGGCCGAACTGGACGTTCTGTTTGGCTGCGACCGGGTGACCGCGGCAGTGTCCAGCCAGACCTGCGACGCGGCCAGCGCGATGCTGATCGTTTCTGAAACAGCACTCAAACGCTACGGATTGACACCGCGCGCGCGTATCCACCACCTCAGCGTGCGTGCCGAAGACCCGATCTGGATGCTCACCGCACCCATCCCGGCCACCGCTTATGCACTCAAGCGAGCCGGGATGAAGCTGGAAGACATCGACCGGGTGGAGATCAACGAGGCCTTCGCCTCGGTGGCCATGGCCTGGCTCAAGGAGACGGGTTATCCCCATGAACAGACCAACGTCAACGGCGGGGCGATTGCCCTCGGCCATCCGCTGGGTGCCACCGGCACCCGGTTGATGTGCACGCTGTTGCATGAACTGGAGCGCAGCGGGGGACGCTTCGGCTTGCAGACCATGTGCGAAGGCGGCGGCCAGGCCAACGTGACGATTATCGAACGCTTGTAAGCGATGTATTTGAAGGGAGCAGGAACATGAAAATCTGTGAGAACCGCGTGGTGATCATCACCGGTGCCGGCGGTGGTCTGGGCCGGGCTTACGCGCTGGCCTTCGCCGCCGAGGGCGCTAAAGTGGTGGTCAACGATATCAATCGTGAAGCGGCGCTGGCCGTGGTCGGCGAAATTCTCGGGCAGGGTGGAAGCGCCGTGGCCAACAGCAACGACATCACCCGCTACGACGATGCGGCGTTGATCGTGCGCCAGGCCATCGAAACCTTCGGTGGCCTGGACGTGGTGGTCAACAACGCCGGCATCTGTCGCGACCGCATGTTCGCCAGCCTCACCGAAGCCGACTGGGATGCGGTGGTGGCCGTGCACCTCAAAGGCCACTTCTGTATCGCCAGCCACGCCGCGCGTTACTGGCGCGAGCAGGCCAAGGGTGGTGCGCAGTTGAGTGCGCGGATCATCAACACCAGTTCCGGGGCCGGTTTGCAGGGCTCCATCGGTCAGTCCAACTATGCCGCTGCCAAGGCCGGTATCGCTGCGTTAACGCTGGTGCAGGCGGCCGAACTGGGTCGCTATGGCATAAC
>NZ_JBBWCB010000177.1:0-9479 GCF_039888995.1 Pseudomonas rossensis
CAAGCTGCTGGCCATTCCGTTACGCGACGGCTGTGACTTGATGGACGTGATCGGCCGGCGCTTGCGGGCTCAAGCAGCGGAATAAACGAAAACGAGCGCCATGACGGCGCCCGTTTTTTTTGTCCGCAAACAAAGAGGTGCACCAGCATCCATCGGACTTGCCAGCTCCGAGCGAAATCAAGGATTGTGTGCGCAAATGACTGAAGCGGAGGTTATCGCACGGTCAACTGCTCAATGGTCGAAAATCCATCGTTCCACAGTTTGGATGACCTCAAAATGGGACAAATGACTGAACAATTGATCGACGTTCTGGATCAGCTCGCCACCGTGCTGAAAGCGATGGAGCTACTCACTGGAGCCAGTGGATGCGCAAAGCCAAGGCACACTTGATGAACTCTGATTACTACGGGGTTGAGTATTTGCTGTCAGCCTTTGGCGGAATGGGCTCGCTTAATGACCTGGTCCTTGGGCAACACCACGTCGATGGTGTTTGGGCCTGGAAGCCCGGGTATGTCGAGTTGAACACAAGATTTGATTCGTTACGCAGCGAAGCCGCAGCGCTCGCGAGAGCCATAAAACGTACGCAGCAAAATTGATCTGTCCCCATTTAATTCCTGCAATCTGATATGGAGAGCCTGTCGCTTTGAATTACGGACAAGACGTTACTGTTGTAGAAGCCTTTCAAAAGCTTGCACGCAGTATTGACATTGAGTTTCCAGAACGCCTCGCGACGCTCATGGGGATAGCACACACGCTTCCAGCAACGGCAGCACTAAGTAGCCTTGAAGATTTTCTATGGCTTGATGCCGAGGAGGCCGAGCGAGAAATCAATGAGTGGCTCAATCCAAATGATCAACAAGGTAGAACCTTTCTTCCCTTTGCGACTACTGGCGGTGGAGAGCCTTACTGCGTGGTACGTTTGGAAAACGGCGCTTCTGGGATTGCTCGGATAGTTCATTTTGCACAGCCATCTTCACTCGCCCATGCCGATATCTCGTCGTTCGTGGCCAGGGAATACGTGCGCATTGCAACAAATCTGTCCTGGCTATCACCTCAAGCGGACTTCAGTGCAGCACTGATAAGTGAAGTGGCATTGATCCAGGCAGCGCTACTACCCTCAGACTATGAATTTCTTAAGGATTTGTTCAGCCGGCAATGCGTTGACAAGAGCTACAAGGCTGGGCCAAAAAGTATCCCGAAAACTGTCAAAGCCTTCATTTCTCAAGAAGAAGAGGAAGCGTTAGCTGCCAGGCTGCACCATCCAAACCCCATTGAGTTTGAAGCTCTTCGTGCCTGGATGCGCTAATAGAATAAAAGGTGACAGATCTATTTAAAGTGTTTTTGGCGAATGGCGTTATGAAGCAAAGCAGTATGTCGCTCTGATACATTCGCACTTTTTCAGGAGGGAAAAATTATGCGAAGGATTATCGCAACGGGGGCGCTCTTGCTGGCCTTGGGCGGGTGCGCAACATCACCTATGCGGGTTTCTGAAGCGCGGCCAGTGCCGGCCAGTGAGATGTACGCGATCAAAAGCCAGGGTACGACAGATCCGGGACGCCTGACCATTTTCCGTGATGACGGGTTTGTCGGTTCGGGATGTGACGTCGTGTTCTACATTGATGGTCAGCGCGCAGCCAAGATAGGTCCCGGTCAGAAGGCATCTTTCGTTTTGCCTGCCGGTGAAGTGAATCTCGGCACCGGGCTCGCCGAGTCTGGATTATGTGCTGGTGTCGCGATCAAAACTGTTGTGGCCAACATCAAGCCAAGGAAAGAAGTGATTTATCGAATCAACTGGGATACGCAGGACTTCTATTTAGGCCTCTACGTTGAATATGGACGTTGAGCCCAGACAGTTCCGGCCTGTTTCGCACGCCACACCACCTAATAGTGAGTGAGGAGTTGAACACAAGATTTGATGCGTTACGCAGCGAAGCCGCAGCGCTCGCCAGTGCCATAAAACGTGCGCAGTAAAATAAATCTGAGAATCATTTGGCCGGCCTCCCCACCTTTCGGGTGCGGCCCTGCAATGCTGTTGTTCGGGCTCGCAGTCACTGGCTCGTATTGAGTTCGCTACCCGAGACGTTCAAGCAGGCCCTCAAAATGACAATCAAGCCCTCCGCGTAGAGCAATACTCCACAATGAGCTGAGTGACCGCTGCCACAATCGACTGATCCGCGTCAGGCGAGGTGAACAGCCGACATTGCGCATCCGGCAAATCCGGCAACCCTTGTTCTACCCCAATAACCGCCAATCCTTGCCCCAACTGACTGAGTGGCATGGGCGCTACTGCGAAGCCTGCCAGGGCCGCCGCCCGCAACCCGGCAGTGCTGCTGCACAACATCGCCGTGCGTTGGGCGATCCCCGCCTGCGCCAGTCTCGTCAGCGCGGCCTCGCGATAAGGGCACGGCTCGGGGAACAGGGCCAGCGGCAACGGCGTGGGTAACCGGGCGACGGGTTGCGCCGACCAGGCCCACACCAGCGGTTCTTGCCATAGCAACAGCCCCGCTTCGCTGGTTTCGCACAGCGAACCGATGACCACTTCCAGATGCCCTTGCTTCGACCGCAGACTGAGTGAAAACCATCCTGGGGGAAGACGTTGATCGGCGCGCGCGTGAGGACGCGACTCAGCACGCCAGGAGCCTGGCAAACAGTTTGTCGCTGACGTTTCAGGCGCCGTGCTGTTGAGGCCGTCCCGGCTGCAGATCGATTCATTACAAACCGAAAAACCTGAATAGCCACAGCCCTCCCATACCAACCGCCAGCGTCAGGACCGTATTGCGAGTCTGCCAGGCGACCCAGGCCGCAATAATGGCGGCGGGTATCGGCCAGTACCGGATATTCCTTCGCCCTCGATCGCCGTTAGCCTCCGAATTGCCGAGCCTGGCCCCCTCCCTAAAACATGCCCAGCGAATAGTCGTCTATCTTTACGACGACCCGTCTCGCGTAGGCGCACGTAACAATAAACCAGGGAGCAACAAGTGGTCTTGTGTAGGTCATGTCGAGGGTGTACGCGTTCATCCTGCAAGCAGCGAGAGCCGTCCAGTCACAGACCTCCACGAACTGATCGATCAACGCATCGAAGCGTTAGCAGATCAGGTAATCGAATGGCGACATCACTTGCATGCTCACCCCGAGCTTTCCAATCGTGAAGTGAACACCGCACGCTTTATCGCAGACCACCTGCGCTCGCTCGGGCTGGACGAAGTTCGAACCGACATCGCCGGGCATGGCGTCGTAGGGGTACTGCGCGGTGGCCAGCCTGGTGAGCGAGTGATTGCATTGCGCGCAGACATTGATGCCCTTCCGGTCAAAGATTGGTTGATGTCGATTTCGCCTCAATCGTCGTGGACAACGACTATCCGGTCGGGCCATTTCCGGTGGCCATGATTGCCATACCGCAATGCTGATGGGAGCCGCCGACGCGTTGGCCAGCGTAAGGGATCAGTTGGCTGGGACGGTACTTTTTGTGTTCCAACCCGCAGAGGAAGGCCCACCGCTGAATGAAACAGGCAGAGCTGCCGCCATGGAGGAAGCCCAGGCACTGGCCAACCCGATGCCGACCAGGTGTTTGGCATGCATGTAGGGCCGCTGCCGAATGGCGTCGTCGCCTATCGGATCGGCAATCAGTACGCAGCATCGGTGATCGTACGCATCGTCATCACCGGGCAGCAGGTTCATGGCTCGACCCCATGGACGGGCAAAGACCCTTTGCCCGTGGCTGCCGAGATCATTAGCGCCTCCGCGCAAATCTACCGGCAAGTGCCGGCCTATAACCCGGTGACCATCAGTTTTGGGCACATCGAAGATCAGGGCCGATTCAACATTATTGGCGAGACGGTCACACTGCTGGGCACGGTACGTTGTTCCGCGGAGTCAGACATGGACGATATCTGTCAGCGCTTGCAGCAACTGGCCTCACACTTGGCACAAGCCCAGGGATGCGAGGCCAAGACTGAGTTTCTCCAATATGTGCCTGCCGTTCATAACGAAGCCAAGTGGGTACACGCAGCAATTCCGACCCTGGAGTCAGTTGTAGGCCCGCAGAACCTGGTGCAGACGGCTCCTACCATGGGCTACGACGATGTTTCAGTGTTCGTTAATCGGTATGGCGGGTCGTATGTCTTGCTCGGGGTGCAGGACGCCGAATTCAAAGACGGCGCCATTGTTCCTATCCCGGGCGGGCGCGGCATCAGCTACAACCACAACCCACATTTCTATGCCAATGACGATGCCTTGCAGACAGGTGTCAGGTTGCACGCACATGTAGCCATCGACCACCTGATGGGCAACCTGAAAACGGAGTGAAGGATGCTGCTTTATCTTCAGGAAATGGTTGGCACGGCGGTCTTCGCTATCACCGGTGTGCTCGCCGTCAGAAAGGTTGATGTCGATATTTTCGGTGCGGTGGTGCTGGGTGTTATCACGGCCATCGGCGGAGGAACCATTCGCGATTTACTGCTTGATGTGCCGATTTTCTGGATCGCCGATTTCAACTATGTCTGGGTCGCCCTGACTGCTGCACTGGTGACTTTTTTCCTCGCCTCGCGTTTGCAGAAACAGGCAGGGTTGCTGTTGTATCTTGATGGCTTGGCGGGTGCTTTGTTTGCCATCGTCGCCACCGAGAAGGTACTGGGCTTGCATTACGCCGTGCCTGTAGCAGTGACGATGGGTGTCCTTACCAGCATTGGTGGTGGCATCGTCCGTGACGCCTTGGCCGGGAGAGTTTCGCTGCTGATGTCGCGGGAGATCTACGCCACGCCCATCTTGCTCGGTTGCGTTCTTTATGTCCTGGTGCGCGACGCCATTCCCTCGATCTGGATCAGCGGCTGGGTAACGCTGGTCTTCATCTGTAGTTTTAGGTTCGTCGCCATTTATAAGCACCTGCAAATGCCTGGCATTTTCTCTACTAAATAGCTCATCTATCGGAAGCACTGCCGGCGCCTTGCCCTGAGTCGCCGACCGTCCGCTATGGGTTGTGGATTCAACCGGTCGATTGCGGTCCTTCACGATAGGCAGCAATCGGCCAGAAGCACACATTCGCCTGCCAATTTTATGTCCTGCTTTGGATTTTACTGGATTTTCCTATATGGAATATCATTCAGTTAGTTCGCTTCGCTAACCGAGGTCGATTACAGTAGCGGCCCAAACTTAATCTTCGTATTTATGAAGTCATGTGCAAGCCGAAGACGTAGTTGCCACAATAGGAAATCGCTTCATTCAGTTATCTATGATATCGATGTAGTTTAATCACCCTATAAAAAACAACACAAAGCATTGCACATTGATAGCAACCTAATTAAAAGCGGAATAACTATTTTCTTTTTAACTTACCACTCGTCGCCATGCAGAAAAAAAATTCAACTTTTTCTAGAGCGGGTGACTCACACCAATACAGCCATCAAGGCGATGTGTATATTTTCTGATTGATTGGCGATTACTGATAGGAGATAGCAATGAACTACGAAGATCGCGATACCTATGGCATGTACAAAACCAACCTCCTACGAGATGCCGGCTCCGTGGAACAGGGGCCTGGCCCCGACCTTATGGGAGCAGACACACTCATTGGAAATGATGTTTATAACCATAACGAAGAAGACTTGGGGGATATTAAGGAAATCATGCTAGATGTTCGCAGCGGTAGAGTGAGTTATGCCGTTCTATCCTTTGGGGGCTTTCTTGGCATGGGAGAAAAGCTGTTTGCAGTACCCTGGAATGCATTGACACTCGACACAGTAAATAAGCGCTTTGTACTAAACGTAGAGAAAGAGCGCTTGGAAAATGCACCAGGTTTTGACAAGGACAGTTGGCCTAATATGGCCGACGAGTCTTGGGTAACAGAAATCCATTCTTTCTATGGAACTAAACCCTACGATTACGACACTATCCAAAGACAAAGTATCGACAAGAGCTAACTGTCCATATCCGAAACGAAGAGAGATGCGCGCCGAGCAAAACAACGACATGTTAAAGCTGGTCATTGGGGGTGCCAAACCCTAAGGCGCGCATTGCGGTGAGAAAAGGTTCTGTCGGCCAGAAGCGGTCATCGAGTGTCTAGGAAATTCGGGGCGATTCACGGATTGGCACGACCTTCGGCAAGCCCATTAGCAGGCATCAGCGATCAATTCCGCTCGGATTGCAGCAGGCGCGGCTTGAACATGCCGTGGGCGATCATCGGCGCGGGCTCTTCATCGCCGTGCTACCGGCAGAGGAATTCGCGTATCGCTTCGGCGGTTCGCCTGGCGCTGGTCACCACGAAAAAATGCCCCTCGCCCTGCAGGACGTGCAGTTCGGCACGGCGAATGGTGCGGCGCAGGATGTGCGCGTTGTACAGCCGCACCAGGGTGTCGCGTTCGCCGGTGAGGATCAGCGTGCGCTGGCGCAGACGGAACAGCCGCGGCAGGCTTGTCCAGCCGACCAAGGCGGTGAGCTGGTGGTAATAGGTTCGCGGGTTGACCGTGAGCATGCCGTTCACCACACCGAAGCGCAGCAGCGTCTGTATCGAATTGCGGGAGCCTTCTTGCTTGCGCAGTTTGGCGCTTTTACTCCTGCCAAAAAAATCCAGGATGTCGGCGGGCTTCACCAGCATCGCCGGGCCGGCCGAGGTCGCCGCGAGGATCAGCCGGCGCACCATGCTCGGGTAACGCAGGGCGAATTCTTGCGCCAATGCACCGCCCCAACTGATGCCGAACACATCGACCTGGTCGATTCCCAATTGCTTGAGCATCTCGGCGATCAGGTCGGCATGGCGCGGCAGACGCATTGGCCAGCGGGGCATTTGCGAGTTGCCGACCCCGGGCACGTCCAACGTAATGGTCCTGTAGTCCACCAGTTCATCGCGCAGGGGATCGAAGGTACGGATCAAACCACCCAGGCCGTTGAACAAGAGCAGCGGTGAGCCTTGGCCGCGGATTGAAACGTTCAATTGCAAGTCTTTAATGGTTAATTTGTGCGTTGTCATGGTTTCCCCCTTGGCCTACCAGCTGTTAAGACAGCGTCTGGCGCCAAACGACTGCTTTTGGCTCGATTTCTGTCAGTCGCGACGGGCAGCAATCGGCCAAAAGCGGACTCTCACGATAGCTGCTTTTTGGACGTCAGCGCACGACGCGGCGTCTGACTCAAAATGGATCTCAGTCGCGCTAGCTGTCGAGAGATTCAAACGACGAGTTTTAGTAGATTCTCCAACAGCTCTTTAAACTCAGCGCGATCTGTATAATTTTCCCGGTGCGTGACCGGTGGAGGATCTGCTCAGCCGCCATCAGCGGCCAGAGTTTGTCGATCACATCGTCCGCTTTGATGTTCTTGTCTCAGAACCCAATCTCAACGACGGCTATTTTCTCCTGCTCTCGCGATTGCTTGACTCGTAGAGTGTTGAAGGAAGAAATTTGCAAAAAATATTCGTCATTTACATGTACCTTCCAGCAGCAAAGGACGCTTGATGAGAACCCCGCTACTCGCCCTCACCCTCGCAGCTCTATTGAGCGCATGCGCCATCCCTTACAAAACCCCGGAAGCCCGCGCCAATATTGAACGCGATCTGAAGCTCAGAGCAGACGAAATCGTCACTATCACCGAAACCAACTGGTGTTTATCTCCCTATGGTGATTTGCAAGTGTGCAGACCCAAGCAAGGCCTGGGTGTACTGACCAAGAGCAAGCTAGTGCTGGCCTTCTATAAGGGCGGCATCTACCAGCAAGCTGAAGTCATCAACGCCAGCGATGTGCAGTGTGCCCACCTGCAAAGTGGCAGAGCCGCAGCCGATACCTTCTACCTATTCAGTGAACGTTGGGCCGCCATGCTGGCGCCAATTACCGTGGGAGGTGCCTTGGCCCTCGATAAGAAAGCCCAGTTCCTGAGCGTGCTAGTGCCGCCAAACACTGAGAGCTTCACGGCTGCGCAAGGAAATTTTATTCAGGTCACCGATCGCAAGAATTACTCGGCTGTGGCGGTTCCAGGTACCAAAACCTATGTAGGATCCAGCGAGAGTATTTACCAGATTTTTAATCCGTGTACGCAGGGAAAGAATCGCTCAGCCGGATCCTAAGTCCTGACTTGACCTGACCTTTCGAGTGAAACAGTCCCAGCAGCAATTGCAGCGCAAGAATCCAATGCAAGCCCGATGCGCCGGGCCTGTCGAGAGCCGACAGTCGGCTGCCGACAGTTACAGACGCAATGAAAAAGAAGGGCTGCATTGGGTCGTCGGCGGCCCGTCATGACAGGCAATAATCGGCCAAAAAACATACCGCTCCACATCATTGCTGTCAGCCAGTTTGTTCTCGAGTCGAATACAAAACCAACTATGGAAAGTTTGCCCAGCAGCTGATTTGATGGCCGCTCATTGCGTCGGAGAAATGGCTTCAACTCGACTACAAAGAAGCCCCTTTGACACCCATCGGGCAATGCTCAGCTTGACCATTTCAAGGAGATAAACATTTGACTGACCCGACCACGCGAGAGGAAAGCCACCGAAGCTTCAGAAAATATCTGCGTATTGACGCAGCCCTCTTCATAGCGAGCATGGTGGGAGCTTTTACCCTTAGCGGTTTCGCACACTTGGAGAAATTCTATCTAACACTGGATGTGCCGATTGATCGGGTGAACATCAGCGCGCAACAGTTCGTGGCCTATGGAGCCGCCGGGTTTGGGTCCTTTCTTGCTGCTCTGGTGTTCGCAATGGCTCTGGTCGGAACAGTAACCCTTTTTTTGGTGCTTTTTGAGAAACCAAGAAACAACATGGACAAGCCCGTCATAATGCCGAAATGGATGGCCAACGTACGCAACCGGGCTGTTGAAAATCGAGGCGCGTTTATGGTTGTTGGCTCCATTTGCGTACTAGCGTTTCTTCTGATGTCTGCTTGGTATCTCTTGGTGCGGGTGCCATCGAACGCAGGACGGGCGGCGGCGCTCGAACTCGCTTCCGAGTGCAGTACGCGCCAAGTGGTCTACGCAAATCTCGACCAATACGAGGGATGCCAGATAGCAGAATCTGACGACATGCTCTACCTGCTCAAGCGACACCACGCTGACTCAAAGGGTGTCGAGTTCCAGACGCTTGAAGTCCCGAAATCAGGCCTGAGAAGCGTTACAGGGCAAGTGCAGAACCTCACATATAAGCAATGAATGCCTACATGCCTAGTGGGTGGGTTATGACGCGTGGAATTGCATTTGATGTAGACGCGTTGTGTAAAGCCGAAAGTGTCATCCCCGGCGACGAAATCCAGGTGTGAAACTGCTGAATGTGGTGCGAAAAAATCATCGCGCTAAACTCCGGGCGTACGCTACCAGCCAGCTCTCCACGCGTTGTGTCGATTGCTGCCTTTCGTAATAGGCGGCTATCGGCCAAAAGCCGCCGGTCAGGGTATCGTAACTGATCCATAAACCCCACCTATCCAAACAGGCGGCGTCTGAGGTGGGGAGGAATCAAATCATGCTGGCGCGGAGGCCATTCGCGGCGTAGCTACTTCATTTTTTGTGGCTTG
>NZ_JBBWCB010000178.1:0-9416 GCF_039888995.1 Pseudomonas rossensis
AGGACGGCTACTTCTTCGGCTACGACTCCAACACCGTGCGCCTGTTCAAGGCCAACAGCCCTGAAGGCGTGGGCCAGAGCTTTAAGGACAACCGCGATCCGAATGGCGTTTACGTCAACCGCGACCTGGTGAAAGTCGCCAAGGACGGCACCCACTACCTGCAATACAGCTCGACGCTGCCCGGCAACACCCAAGTGCTGGTGCCGAAACTCGGCTACACCGAATACCTGCCGAAGTGGGACATGGCTGTCGGTACTTCGGTGAACCTCGACGGTATCGAAGCGCAAGTCGCGCTGGTTCAAGCCAAGGTTCAGGAGCGCATGAAAGGCGTGGTGCTGAGCATCGTCGGGATTGCCGTGGTGGTGTTGTTGGTGATTGCCGCCGCCGGGATGCTGCTGGCCAACACCATCTTGCGTCCGCTGAACCTGATGAAAGCCAACCTCGATGACATCGCGGCGGGCGAGGGCGACCTGACGCGTCGCCTGACCATCACCAGCCAGGATGAGCTCGGCGAACTGGCCGGCTCGTTCAACCGCTTCGTCGACAAGATCCACGGCCTGGTGCGCCAGATCACTGAAATGACCTCGCAGTTGACCGGGTTGGTGAATCAGGTCTCCGATCAGGCCCAGCGCTCGGATCAGGCCATGGAGCGTCAGCGTCACGAGACCGATCAGGTCGCCACGGCAATCAACCAAATGTCCGCCGCTGCTCAGGAAGTGGCGAAAAGTGCGCAAAACGCGGCGGTGGCTGCCCAGCAGACCGACGAAGAAGGCCAGGCTGCCAAGCGTGTGGTGGCCGGCAGCATCGTGAAGATTCATGCGTTGGTGGACGACATTCGCAGCAGCGGCGTGTCTCTGGACAGCCTGCAAAAAGACGTGTCGTCGATTGTCAGTGTGCTCGGCGTGATCCGTTCGATTGCCGAGCAGACCAACCTGCTGGCACTCAACGCCGCCATTGAAGCCGCCCGTGCCGGTGAGGCCGGTCGTGGTTTTGCCGTGGTGGCCGACGAGGTTCGAGCGCTGGCCAGTCGCACGCAAATCAGCACCCAGGAAATCCAGGGCATGATCGATCGCTTGCAGGCCGGTACCCAATCGGCCGTGGAAGCGATGCGCCGTTCCAGCGAGGCCGGCGACGGCACGTCGGCTCAGGCCAACGAAGCGGGCGCATCGCTGGACACCATGGCCCAACTGATCGGCACCATCAATTCGATGAACGCGCAGATCGCCAGCGCCGCCGAAGAGCAGACCGCCGTGGCCGAAGAGATCAACCGCAGCGTGCATCAGATTGCCGTGGCCGTGGACAGCGTTGCCGACGAAACCCAACTCGGTGCCCAGACTTCCCGCAGCCTCGCCGATCTTGGCCAGCGCCTGGGCAAACTGGTGGGGCAGTTCCGCATTTGATTGCACCGGTACAGAACCTGTGGGAGCGAGCTTGCTCGCGATAGCGGAATGTCAGCCAACATCAGTGTTGAATGTGCCGGCCTTATCGCGAGCAAGCTCGCTCCCACATGGATTGCGCGTTGTTAGGGCCTGTCCCAGTAGGGCACCGCTCCAAAACACTCGACATAGAAATCAATCACCGTCCGCACCTTCACCGACAACCGTCGACTGCCGGGCCACAGCACCGCAATCTGCTGCGGCTCCAGGCTGTTGGACACCTGATACGCCCCAAGCACCGGCACCAGCGTGCCGTTGCGCACCGCTTCACATCAGCCACGACGGAAACATCACCAGCCCCAAGCCTTGTTCGGCAGCTTGCGTCAGGGTGTCGGCGTGGTTGCCGGTGATCGGTCCCTTCACCGACCAGGGCGTCCAGTCCTGCTGATCCTTGCGAAAGAAGAGGGTGCCAGGCCCTCGCGGCGGGCGACTTCGGAGAAACTGCCGTGGTCGAGAACGGCGACAAACGGCGCTACCCGCGAAAAAGTCAACGGTGAACGTTGGCTGGCCTTGTTGCTGATTGTCGCGGCACTTGTTCTGATCGCTCGGGGTTGATGATGAATCTGATTATTTTGTTGGCGGTGGTCGTGGCGGCCGGTGCGGTGTTGAGTGTCCAGGCGGCGATCAATGGGCGGTTGGGCGAAACGGTGGGCGTGTTGCGCAGCAGTTTGTTGACCTTCGTGGTCGGTGCAGTGACCACCGGGCTGCTGATCCTGTTTTTCGAGCCGGCCCATGCCGTGAGTTTGCTGGACGTGCCGAAATGGCAGCTCAGCGGCGCGTTGTTCGGGGTGGTCTACATGATGGTGATGGTCGGCGCGGTGCCGCGGGTCGGCACGGCGGTGGCTACGGTGGCGGTGATCGTCGGGCAACTGGGGATGGGGATGTTGATCGATAACTTCGGCTGGCTGGGCAATCCGGCGATCGAATTGTCGAGTAGCCGGATACTGGCGATGGTGTGTCTCGCGTTGGCGTTGATGTTCATGTATCGCAGTAGTACCCGGCAGGGTTGACGCAAGCTCCTACACTGGTAATACGGGCCGCGTTCGCGGCAACCGGACGACCATAACCCTGGAGTCAGACTCATGATCGACAGTGAAAGTATCTGCGACTGCCCCAAATGCTCCTGCAAACTGGGCGAACATCCGATCGCGCGCCACGGCAAGCACTATTGCTGTGAAGCCTGCGCCAAGCACCACGAACATGGCGAAAAATGCGCCAGTAAGGGCTGCAAGTGTGCTCAACGCTGACCACTCATCCAAAAAAAGTGGAGCCTGATCGGGCTCCACTTTCATTTCAATTCGCCGGCCGCCACTTGACGTTTTCTACGCCGAACTTCTCCGCCATCGGCTTACTGGTTTTTTGCACCTTCTCTCGGCCGAAGCGAGGGATTCGTCCGACCCCCGCGTCGCAACTTGCCCAATGCCAAGCTTCCGCGTTATCCATCTTGTCCAAGCGGATGATGAAAGACTTGGGCGCGCCATGAAGGGTGTATTCAATGACGAAAAGTTTTGCGTTGTTCATAGAGCCCGTTTTCCTCCTTGTGGTTATACAAGGATCGTTGGCGTTACGGAAAATTCAGTTGGATTGTCAGACGGATGCCGCCAGTGGCGACAAGGCCGGTGGCTCGTTACCGTGCAATCTCTGAAAACCCTCAATGATTACTGCCCATGGCCCTTGCCGCCCCCCCAGACCTGAGTGACACCGATGTGCCCGTGCAACCGCTGGCGCGCACCTATCCGCGCGGCTTGTACATCGAGCCGCATGAGCATGTGTGGGGGCAGTTGCTGTATGCGATGAGCGGGGTGATGTGGGTCGAGACGCCCCATGAAGCGCTGGTGGTGCCGCCGCAACGAGCGGCGTGGCTGCCGCCGGGTGTGCCCCACGGGATTCGGGTGGTCTCGGATTTACAGATGCGCAACATCTACTTGCGGCCCTCATTGGTGGCGACGCTGGACGACACGGTTTTGGTGATCGAAGTCGGCAAACTACTGCGTGAGCTGATCGTCGGGTTGGTGGAGCAGGGTGATGATGGTGCTCCCGAGTATTACGAAGCGCTGGTCGGCCTGGCGCTGTTGGAGCTTAGGCGAGCCAGGCGCTCGCTGCTGAAAATCCCTTTGCCGGATAATTCCGACCGGCGCCTGATGAACCTGTGCCAGGCGGCCATGGCCGCGCCGTCGCTGGACATTACCTTCGAACAACACGCCGAAAATGCCGGTGCCAGCGTGCGTACCCTGGCGCGGCTGTTCAAGGACGGTTTGGGCATGGGCTTCGCCGAATGGCGGCGCCAGGTGCAATTGGCGACCGCGGTGGCAGAGTTGATCCAGGGCGTGCCGGTCAGTGCGATTGCCCGGGAGCTGGGTTATTCGCCGAGCAGCTTTAGCGACATGTTCCGCCGGGAACGGGGTGTCGCGCCTTCGCAGTTTTCGGCGAGCCAACGCCAGGTCCAGTCATAACGAAAACCTTGGATCCGGCATTAGCGCTTTGGCCGATATTCAGAAGCACTTGGCCGGTGTTCGTCGCTACCGATCTTTAGACTCTGGCCTACCTTAATTAGCCACGGAGTCTGCCATGAGCTACCTCATCTCACTGGTCATCGGTCTGGGCGTCGGTCTGCTCTACGGCGCTCTGGATTTTCGTTCCCCCGCACCGCCGGCCATCGCGCTGGTAGGGCTGCTCGGCATGTTGGCCGGTGAGAAGTTGTGGCCAATGGGCCGGCAGCTGGTGACTGGCTGGATCTCCTGAATCGTTTATTCATTCGAGGGAAATGCTCATGAAAGCACTGCAATTCGACAAGACCCGAATTTCGACGACAACGCCAGGGTCGACGCCGCGGCGTTGGACTGGCCCTGGCCGGTGAGGCACACCTGCTGGCTGTTGCAGCGAACGGTCGGATACTCGGCGGACAGCCCCGGCACCCGCACTTCCTGCTTGAGTTCCAACCGATCAATCCAGTTTTGCGCCTCGGGGGGCGAACATGGTGATCAGCATCACCTTCGGCTGAATCGGCGCTTCAGTCGCCCAGGCCGTTGAGGAGAGCAGGGCGGCACAGGCTAGGGAAAGACGCGTCATTGCATGCATAAAACCTCCTGATTCACACAAGACTTAAAACTGATAACCAACGCCGGCGTAGTAACCCCAGCCGTCGGAACGGGCGCGGAAGTTACCGTCGCCGAAATTCAACTCGCTGCCATCCTCCCAGTTGCCGCCGTTGTGGAAATAACGGCCGACCAGGGTGAAACGCAAGTGGGTGAACGAGTACAGCAACACGTTGGTGGCGACGGTGGCGTTGGCGGTGCGAGCCGGGTTGTCCTTGTGCAAATCCGAGCCGAAGTCGAAGTTGGTGAAGCCGATGTAGGTCAGTGACGCGCCGTTGCTGAAGCTGCTGATGGGCACGATGTATTTGAGCTGGGCGCGATAGCCATCCCACGAATACTCATTGCTGGCGCCGTAGTTTTCCCACTGGTAGCGCCCATAGAAGTTGGCCGACAGGTTGACCCGCGAATGGGTGTCGATGTCGGTGCCCAAACCGCTGTACAGCGTATTGGCACGGTTGGCGCTGTTACTGCCGTGGTCGTAGATCCAGTCGAAGGCGACGTACCATTCCTTGAACGGCCCGATGGCCAGGCTGCGGCCGGCGAGGTAGTCGATGGAGATTCGCGGTTCGTGCTCCATGAACACCGGCGAGCCGTGGTCCCACACGCCTTTGTCATGGCTGTTGCCGATGTCGAAGATCTTCGGGATGTCGATGTAGCCGTACAACTCGAACGGCCCCTTGCGCCCGAAGTACTCGTATTCCAGGTAGATATCGTCGGCCGGTTGCGGGCCGAAGCTGATGTCTTTGCTGCCGATGACGGTCAGGTCCTGATTGAACCAGTCCGAGAGGTACGCGCCTTTTTTCGGTGGGCTCGCTTCGGGGCTGAGGCTTTCGCCTTGGGCGGATTCTTCGGCGGGAGCGGGTTGCGCCAAAACAGTGCTGCTGAGTAGTCCTGTAACGCTGGCCAGCAGCAAAGAAACAGCAAAGGTGCGCGAGCAAGTCACGCGGCTGGACGTGCGGTGCATTAAAAATCCCTTTTCGTGCGGATCGAAGGCCCGGTTCTGTGGGCTTGCGCGGTTATGTATCGAAAACGTCTGCATTAGCGACACGCAAACGTTTGCATAAGACATACCAATTTTGCTCAAGGTATGGAAAAGGTTAGGGAATTGGTGGTTTAACTGTCCTTTCGGTCAACGATTCGTGGGGCCTCGGGGGAGGCGACGTTGATGTAGAATCTTCGGCACTGACTTCACGAGGTGTGTCCCCCCATGAGCGAACCGATTCGTCTGACCCAATACAGCCACGGCGCAGGATGCGGTTGCAAAATCTCTCCCCAGGTGTTGGAGGTGATTCTGGCCGACAGCGGGGCGCAGAACCTTGACCCGAAACTCTGGGTCGGCAACGCCTCGCGCGATGATGCGGCGGTGTACGCCATCGATGAAGAGCGCGGCGTGGTGTCGACCACCGACTTCTTCATGCCGATCGTCGACGACCCGTTCGATTTCGGCCGCATCGCCGCCACCAATGCCATCAGCGACATCTACGCTATGGGCGGCGATCCGTTGATGGCGATTGCGATCCTTGGCTGGCCGGTCAACGTACTGGCGCCGGAGATTGCCCGGGAAGTGATTCGCGGCGGGCGTTCGGTCTGCGATGAAGCCGGCATTCCGCTGGCCGGAGGGCATTCCATCGACGCGCCGGAGCCGATCTTCGGCCTCGCCGTGACCGGTCTGGTGGAAAAGCGCCATATGAAGCGCAACGACACCGCCACCGCCGGTTGCCTGCTTTACCTCACCAAACCGCTGGGCATCGGCATCCTCACCACCGCCGAGAAGAAGGGTAAATTGCGCCATGCCGACATCGGCCTGGCCCGCGACTGGATGTGCACCCTGAACAAACCCGGCAGCCGTTTCGGCAAACTCGAGTGCGTCACCGCGATGACCGACGTCACCGGTTTTGGCCTGCTGGGGCATTTGGTAGAAATGGCCGACGGCAGCAACGTGACCGCTCGCATCGAGTACGACCGCGTGCCGCGTCTGCCGGGTGTCGAGTATTACCTTGACCAAGGCTGCGTGCCGGGCGGAACACTGCGCAACTTCGACAGCTACGCCAGCAAGCTTGGGCGTCTTCAGGAAATGCACAAACGCGTGCTCTGCGATCCGCAGACCAGCGGTGGCCTGCTGGTTGCGGTCACCCCCGAAGGCAACGAACACTTCCTCAAAGTAGCCGCCGAGCTGGGCCTGACCCTTGAGCCGATCGGTGAACTGATCGAGCGACAGACGAACGCGGTTGAGGTGTTTTGATGTCAATCGAATTCACCGATTACCGCGACATTTTCCTCAACGACCGACCGATGATGGATGCCCGCGCGCCGGTCGAATTTCTCAAAGGCTCATTCCCCGGCGTCATCAACCTGCCGCTGATGAATGACCATGAGCGGCAACGGGTCGGCACTTGTTACAAGCAACACGGCCAGCAAGCGGCCATTACGCTGGGACACCAGTTGGTGTCCGGCGAGATAAAAGCCGAGCGTATCCAGGCCTGGGCCGATTTTGCCCGGGCTCATCCTGATGGGTATTTGTATTGTTTTCGCGGCGGATTGCGTTCGCAGATCGTCCAGCAATGGCTCAAGGATGAGGCGGGCATTGACTATCCGCGCGTCGGTGGCGGCTACAAGGCGATGCGCACCTTCTTGCTCGACACGCTCGATCAGGCGGTTGCCCAGTGTGATTTCGTCTTGCTGGGCGGCATGACCGGCACCGGTAAAACCGAAGTGCTCACGCAGTTGCGCAACGGCCTGGACCTTGAAGGTCACGCCCATCATCGCGGCTCCAGTTTCGGTAAGCGCGCCACCGGCCAACCCTCCAACATCGATTTTGAGAACCGTCTGGCGGTGGACCTGCTGAAGAAGCGCGCCCACGGCATCGAACAGTTTGTACTGGAAGACGAGAGCCGCGCGATCGGTAGTTGTGCGCTGCCGTTGCCGCTGTTTCAGGGCATGCAACAATTCCCGATGGTCTGGCTGGAAGACAGCCTGGAAGGGCGGGTCGAACGGATCCTGCGTGATTACGTGGTGGACTTGTGCGCCGAGTTCATCGGCGTGCATGGCGATGAAGGCTTCGCGCTGTTTTCCGAGCGCCTGCTGGAGAGTCTGAACAATGTGCAGAAACGTCTGGGCGGTGAGCGCCATCGGCGGATGCTGATGTTGATGGAAGACGCGTTGGCGGAGCAAGCGAGCAGCGGGGCGGTGGACTTGCACCGGGGCTGGATCGAAGGGTTGCTCCGCGAGTATTACGACCCGATGTATGCGTTTCAGCGGGAGAAGAAAGGGGGGCGTATTGAGTTCGCGGGGGAGCGGGCTGCTGTCCTTGAGTATCTGCGCGAGCGGCGCATCAATCAGAAGTAATGTGTTGGATTTGCCGGCCCCATCGCGAGCAGGCTCGCTCCCACACTGGATCTCGGTGATACACAAAATCTGAATTCACTGAAAATCTAATGTGGGAGCGAGCCTGCTCGCGATGAGGCCCCGACAGGCGCCAAATCTCTTAAAGCTTACGTCGGACAGGTCTCCCGCCCATTATCCAGCCCTTGCTTGTAGACGTGGCTCTGCACACTGGCCTTGCCGTTGTGCCAGGTCAGGGTGAGCACGTACAGCGAGTCGTAGTCGCTGGATTCCCAGTCATCGGTGATGTTCTGTTTCTTGCCGACGGCTTCTCCCGCGACCTTGTTGATCAGCTCCGGCAGGTAGCCGTGGGACCAGGCGGTGTAGATGACCGAGTTGTGATACTTGTCGTGGAGCAATTCATCGGCCAGGTCGCTGGTGTCGTTGGCCGAGAAATTGATGTTCACCGGCAAGCCAAGCTTGATCGCGCTGGGGCTGATGGTCATCAGGGGGCGGATGTAGCTGTAGGAATTATCCAGTTCGCCTTCCTCGACATTGCGTGTCGGGTTGGCGGCAAACACGTAGTTGGCCTTGCCGAATTTTTCCGGCAGCAAGGTGGCCAGGTCAATGGCGCGGTTCAGGCCCTGGCAGTTGAGCTGGCCGAGGCCGCCGGCGGGTTTTTCCGCGTGGCGCAGGAATACCAGCGTCTGGGTGCCGTCCGCCGGTTGGGCGCGGCTTTCGCTGGACTCAAGGGACAGGAATAGCGCGCTGATCGCCAACAGGGAAGGCAGGACAACATACGCGCGATGCTTGAAGCGTTTGGCGAATTTAAAAAGGTTCATCATTTGAATAGGTGATCTTCAGCGCATTCGGTTAAGGCTGACAAACCTTTACACCGCGAGCTCCCTGCGTCGGGTGTTTTCCATGTCGTTGGGCCGGTCCGTTTCCGAAAGGGCAATGCTCAGAGTCCTCTGAAGCCCATTTGGTTCGATCCGAGCGAGTGCGCAGCACTGTAGCGGCAACCTGAGATGGGTTGGAACAGAGGTTATCGACAGGATGTTGCGGATTTATGGACACAGTACAGGTGTCGGTGCCACTGACAGGCTGCGATCTTTTGATCTTGCTCATCAGCAATATTGATACGCCAAAAAATCGCAGCCTTCGCCAGCCCCTACATTATGATCAGCGTCTACTTTTTCCGTGTGGATGCTTCCCATGACCGATCTGTCCGCGTTCCCGATTACCCAAAAATGGCCGGCTCAATACCCCGAGTGGATCCAGCTTTACTCCTTGCCCACACCCAACGGCGTCAAGGTGTCGATCATGCTCGAAGAGATCGGACTGCCCTACGAACCGCATCGTGTGGGCTTCGACACCCATGATCAGATGTCCCCCGAATTTCTTTCGCTGAACCCCAACAACAAGATCCCGGCGATCCTCGACCCCCACGGTCCGGGGGACCAACCCCTGGCGCTGTTCGAGTCCGGGGCGATTCTGATTTACCTGGCCGACAAGAGCGGGCAACTGCTGGCCCAGGAATCGGCGGCGCGGTACGAGACCATTC
>NZ_JBBWCB010000179.1:0-9320 GCF_039888995.1 Pseudomonas rossensis
GTCGAGGGCTTCGAACTCCAGCCCCGGGAAGCGCAAGCGCGACTCCATGGCCAATTGCTGCGCGACCATCACTTGATACAGCGGCGCATGGCTGAGGCTGCGTGGCAGTTGCAGGCTGTCGACCAATTGCTCGAATGGCAGGTCTTGATGCTGCAAGCCTTCGCGCAAACGCTTGGCCACCTGACCCACCAGCGCGGTGAAATCCGCTTGCGGTTCAAAGTCGGCACGGATCGCCAGGTTGTTCAGCAAAATGCCGAGCAGGCCTTCGGTGCCCGGTTGTTCGCGGTGCGTGACCGGGGTGCCGATCAGCACCGTGGCATCGCCACTCAAACGGTGCATCAGCACCGCGAAGCCGGCGAACAACACGGTGAACGGCGTGGTGCCCAGGCGACTGGCGAAGGCTTGCACCCGGCCACTGAGGTCGGCACTGAGTTCACGCTGTACGATCCCGGCACGGTAAGTTTGCATCGACGGCCGTGGATGGTCGGTCGGCAGTGCCAGCAACGGGCTGCCTTCGCTGTTGCGACGATCCAGCGTGGTGGTCCAGTAATCGAGCTGGCGCTTGAGCTCGGCACCTTGCAGGTGTTCGCGCTGCCAAAGGGCGAAGTCGGCGTACTGCACCGGCAAGGCCGGCAGTTGGGCGGGGGCGCCGTTGCAACGGGCTTCGTAACCCAGGGCCAGCTCGCGCAGGGCGATGGTCGCCGACCACGCGTCCGAGACCAGGTGATGCAAGGCGATGCCCAGCACGTGTTCACCCGGCGCCACACGTAGCAGACGCGCCCGCAGCAGCGGTGGTGAAGTCAGGTCGAACGGTTGCTCAAAGGTTTCTTGCAGGGCATTGAACTGCGCACCTTCACGAGCCGTCGCGCCCAGGCCCGACAAATCATCGAACGGCAATGCAATGTTCAGCGAATCACTGATGTGCTGGCTGGGCACGCCATCCGCGCTGCGGATGCCGGTACGCAGGATTTCATGACGCACGAGCAAGTCATTCAGGCTGGCGTGCAGCGCTTCAACGTTGAGTTCACCTTTGAGGTGCAGGGCGAAGGGGATGTTGAACAGCGTCGTGCCCGGCGTCAGTTGCTCGATGAACCACAGGCGCTGTTGCGAGAACGACAACGGCAGCAGCGTTGGACGGACCTGGGCCTTTGGCACGCTGATTACGGCGGCTTGCGGTGCGGCGGCGACAGCCTGGCGCGCGGCGATGGCGACGGCCAGCAGCGCTACCGTCGGTTGTTCGAACAGCACCCGCAACGGCAGGTCGAGTTTGAAATGGCTGCGCAGGCGCGCGACGATCTGAGTGGCCAGCAGCGAGTGGCCACCGAGGGTGAAGAAGTTGTCTTCCACGCCAACGGTGTCGCGACCCAGCACCTCGGCCCAGATTTTCGCCACTGCGGCTTCCAGCTCGTTACGCGGTGCGATGCTTTCCTGGGTGTCGGCCTGCCAGCTCAGTTCCTGGGCGGCCAGGGCCTTGCGATCGACCTTGCCGTTGTTGTTCAGCGGCAGGCGCTCCAGGCACACGAACGCGGCCGGCACCATGTATGGCGGCAATTGTGCGCGCAGGTGTTCGGTTAGCCCGTCGTTGCCCAACGTATCGTCATGGGCCGACCAGTAGGCCACCAGCCAGGCTTCGCCAACGCTGTTTTCGCGCAGCAGAACGGCGGCTTCGCGCACGTTCGGGTGCTGGGCCAGACGGTGTTCGATTTCGGTCAGTTCGATCCGGTGTCCACGCAATTTCACCTGTTGGTCGCGGCGGCCGAGGTATTCGATCACGCCATCGGCACGCCAGCGCCCGAGGTCGCCGGTGCGGTACAGGCGACCATCCAGCTGAGGATGGTCGATGAACGCATCAGCGGTGCGCTGCGGATCGTGCAGGTAGCCGCGGCCGACACCGACGCCCCCTACACAGATTTCCCCAGCCACACCAATTGGCACCGGCCGCAACGCTTCATCCAGTACGTACAAGCGGTTGTTGGCGGTCGGCTGGCCGATGGGCATATGGCTGACGTTAGCGTCCGGTGCTTCGAAGATCGGCTGGAAGGCCACGTCATCGGCGCATTCGGCCGGGCCGTAGGCGTTCATCAGTGCGATGTCGGGGAAACGTGCAAACCAGTCCCGGGCCACGGTTGGCGGCAGCGCTTCACCCGTGGGCAGTACCCAGCGCAGGTCGGGCAGTTGCAGATCGCACGGGCACAGCGCAAGCAGTGTGCGCATCAGGCTCGGGACGATTTCCAGCACACTGAGGCGTTCGCAGGCGATCACTTGCAGCAGGCGTTGTGGGTCATGCGCCACGTCGTCCGGCAGGATGTGCACCGTGGCGCCCAGTACTGGCGCGGCAAGGAACTGCCACACGGAAATGTCGAACGCCACCGAAGCGGTCTGTGGAATCCGGTCTTCGGCGCTCAACCCCAGCGCCGGCACTTTGCCGAAGATGTTATTGAGCATGCCCCGTTGTTCGATCATCACGCCTTTGGGCGTACCGGTCGAACCTGAGGTGAACAGCACGTAGGCCAGGCTGTCCGGGCCGCCCGCCAATGGCAGCGGCGTATCGTTTTCACCGGTCCAGCAGGCTTCGGCGAACAGGGCCTTTGGCGCCTGGTCGAGGCCGCTGAGCAATTGGTCGAGCAGCGCACTGCACTCTTCACTGGCCACCAGCAACGGCGCACGGGACAGACTGAGGATTTCCCGCAGGCGTTCCGGCGGATGATTGACTTCAAGCGGCAGCATCGCGGCGCCGGCCTTGAACACGGCAATCATCATGGTCAACAGCGCCAGGCCACGCGGGGCCACCAGCGCGACCAGTTGATCTTCACCGGCACCGGCTTCGCGCAAGGTGTGGGCCAGGCGAGTGGATCGCTGATCCAGTTCGGCATAGGTCAGGGATTCACCGTCACAGATTGCGGCAATCTGCCCGCCGCGTTGGGCAACTTGGGCGGCAAACAGTTCGGCGTAGCTGTGATCCAGCGGGAAGTCGTGCGGGTTTACCGCCCACTCACCCAGCAGTTGCTGGCGCTCATCGGCAGCCAGCAGTTCGAAACTGCCCAGTAGCGCCTCCGGTGCGGCAAGCATGCTGCGCACCAGGCTGGCGATATGGCCAAGCAAGCGCTGCACGGTCGGTGCCTCGAAACGCTCGCGGTCGTAAGACACCCGAATGCCCAACTGCTCGCCGGGCAGGATCACCACGGTCAAACCGTAGTGGGTGTGCACGCTGTGATCCATGCCTTCGAGGCTGAACTGGAAACCACCTTCCAGAATCTGCTCGTCAATCGGGGCGTTTTCGAACACCAGGATACTGTCGAACAGGGTTTCGCCCCGGGGGAAATCGCTCCAGCCCTGAATGTCGGTCAGCGGCGTGTGTTCAAAATCACGCATGTCGACGTTCATCCCTTGCAGCGCGCTCAGCCACTGCCCAAGCGATGCTTCGGGATCCACCGACACCCGTAGCGGCAGGGTGTTGATAAACAGGCCGATCATCTCTGCCACCCCGGTCAGCTCCGCCGGACGGCCCGCCACGGTGACGCCGAACAGCACGTCCCGTTGACCGCTATAGCGCGACAGCAGCAACGACCAGACCCCTTGGAAGAACGTGTTCGCAGTGATCCGGCGGCTACGACAGAATGCCGTCAGCGCCTGGGTTTCCTGCTCGCTCAGGTGAATCAGTTGATCGTCCACCAGCACCGCGTCGGTGTAGCGGTCGCGGGTCACGCCGTTGTCCACGGTCAACGGTGTGGGCGCATTCAGCCCGTGCAACTGGCCGCGCCAGAATTGCTCGGCCTTGCCCGCATCCTGGCGTTGCAGCCACTGGATGTAATCGCGGAACGGCCGCGGGCTCTTGAGCTCAGGCGTGCGGTCGTTGCACAGCGCTTCGTAGACTTTGAGGAAGTCCACGGTCACCAGGGAAATGCACCAGGCATCCATCAGGATGTGGTGGAAGCTGCGAATGAATTCGTAGGACTCATCGGCCAATCGCACCAAACGGAAGCGAATCAGTGGTGGCTTCGACAGGTTGAAACCGACTTTTTGCTCGTCGTCCAGCAACGTGCGGATCCGCGCTTCCTGTTCGTGCGGGGCGAGCCCGCGCAGGTCGAGGGTGTCCAGCGGTACTTTGACGTCGCGGTGAATCACCTGCACCGGTTGCTTCTGGGTTTTCCACTGAAAACTGGCGCGCAGGGAAGGGTGCAGCGCCACCACCTGGCGCCACGATTCAAGGAACGCCACTTCATCAATGGCACCGCCGATGCGGTAGCGATCCTGCATCAGGTAGACGCCGGAATCTTCGTGCAGCAGGGAGTGGAACAGCATCCCTTGCTGCAACGGCGACAGCGGGTAGATGTCTTCAATCGGATTGGCGGTGGTTTTTTCGGTGGTCATTGAAAGCGTCCTGCAAAAAAAGGGGCAACGGCGATGGCGCGGCGGCGAGCGAAACCGGTCACAGGTCGGCCTCGTTCAGTTCAGCCATCAGCGCTTGCATTTCGTCATCGGACATACCCGAGGCGCTGAACTCGGTGCTGTCGGCTTGCGGTTCAGCGGCGACGGCGGCCAGTGGCTGTGCGACTTCGGCCATGGCGGCGATGGTCTGGCGCTCGAAGACATGCTTGGCCGAAAGCGCAATGCCTTGCTCATGGGCCTGGGCCACCACTTGCAGGCTCAGGATCGAGTCGCCGCCGATGGCAAAGAAGTTTTCGGTGACGCTGACGGTCGACAGCTTCAAGACCTTGGCGACGATCGCTTGCAGTGTGGTTTCCAGCGCATTGCGCGGTTCTACGTGGGCGCCTTCGTCGAATTGGTCCGGGTCGGGCAATTGGCGAATATCGAGCTTGCCGTTGGGCGTGCGCGGGAAGGTCGACAGGGTCAGCACTCGGGCCGGCACCATGTACGACGGCAGGCGTTCACCGAGGAAGCGCTTGATCGCTTCCGAGTCCGGCGCGTAGCCATGAGCGGCCAGGATGTAGGCCAGCAGACGATTGCCGGCGGCGTGCTCCTGCACGATCACTGCGGCTTCGCGCACATCGCTATGGCTGCACAGTTGACGCTCGATTTCCCCGAGTTCGATGCGGTAGCCGCGCAACTTGACCTGATGGTCCTTGCGGCCCAGGAACGCCAGGCGCCCATCAGCCAGCCAGCAGGCCAGGTCGCCGGTGCGGTAGGCGCGGGTGCCATCGGCCAGGGTGACGAAGGCCTTGGCGGTTTCTTCGGGCTTATTGCGATAACCCCGCGCCAGGGTTGGGCCGGCGAGGACGATTTCGCCCGGTTCGCCGATGCCGCTGGTGACGCCGTGTTCGTTCAGTACGCGCAGGTCCATCCCGGCAATCGGCCGGCCAATGGTCAATGTCCGGCTCGGGTCCAGCACTTCATAAGTAGCCCAGACCGTGGCTTCGGTGGGACCGTATTCATTCACCAGTTGCGCGTGCGGCAAGGTCTTGCTGTGCTGGGCGATCAACGATGGCGGGCAGGCTTCACCGGCGACAATCCAGCACTCAAGGCTGTCGACAGCCCCCGCGCGCTGCAACTGATCGAGCAAAGCCTGATACAACGAGGGCAGCGATAGACCGTGGCTGACCCGATGCTGGGCAATGAGCTGCGCCAGACGGGCCATCTCCAATTCTTCGCCCGTCGCCGGCAATACCAGACGCCCGCCCTGGGCCAGCGTCCAGAAAATCCCCGCGACCGAGCTGTCGAAGGCAAAAGACGACAGCAGCAGGTAGGCGCGCACCGGCGTCTCATAAGTGGCCATGCGCACTTGGGTCGAAAAGCTCAGTGCACCGTGGCTGATTTCCACGGCTTTCGGCGCGCCAGTGGAGCCGGAGGTGTAAATCAGATACGCCAGGTCGTCCGCGTGAGGCACAGGCAGCGACGGCAGGTCGCTGGGTTCGGGTGCCGTCAGGTCGTCGAGCACGAAGCGTTGCAGGCTGGCGGGCACGCTGTCGGCCAACTCGGCGCTGACCACGATGTGTGCAATGGCACTGTCGGCGAGCATGTAGGCGCGGCGATCCGCCGGGTAGGTCGGATCAACCGGCACGTAAGCGCCACCGGCCTTCAATACCGCAAGCATGGCGACGATGGCGGCGTTGCTGCGGGCGAACAGAATGCCGACGGGCACGCCCGGACCGATCCCGGCCGCCGCCAGTTGATGGGCCAGATAAGTCGCGCAGGCATCGAGCTGGGCGTAGCTCAGGTCGCCGTTCTTGTCGCTGAGGGCGACAGTGTGCGGCTGCTGCTGAACCTGACGGGCAATCAGCTCGACCAGGGTCACCGACTCAATCGACGGCAAGCTCGGTTGGGCACCGATAATCTGTGCCTGAAGCGGTCCGTTCAGTGGCAGATGAGCCCAGGCTTGCTGCGGTTCGGCCAGCGTGCCCAGCAGCAGTTGCAGCCATTGTTCGGCGAGACAGGCCGCCGCTTCACTGCTCAATGTGTGGCGGTCGTAAACCATTTGAACGCGCAGGCTGTCGGGCAATTGACGGACGTCCAGGTAAGCCTTTACCGGGCTCATTACTGCGCTGGCATGACGCTCTTGGGTATCACCCGAGCGCCAGGCGAAAGCGTAACCGCCCGTCAGGCTTTGGGTGTAATAGTCCTGCCAGCCAGCCGTGCGTTCGATCATCGCGCCGACGTGCTGACTTTGCTCCAGCAGGGTCGTCTGAGCATCCAGATCGATGCGCACCGGCAGGCACTGCTCGAACAAACCCAAAGCGTTTTCCAGTTCCGGGCCACGGCTTTCGTGGATCAATGTGATCGGGACCTGCTGCTGGCCGGCGAGTCGTCCGAGTACTGCGGCCCAGGCAGTCAGCATCAGGTTTGAGGTCAGGGCCGGATGGCGGGCGAGATCGGTGGGCACTGCGATCTCCATGTGTGCCGGCGCAAATCCGCTGCCGATGGTGGATTCAAGCGACAGCTGCAAGGTCGGCTGTTCGGTTTCGCTCAATGGTTTCCAGAAGTTCACGCCCGGATGGTCCGGCTCGTCTTCCGTCAGGCTCCAGCGCCACTCGGCGTAATCGGCGTATTGCAGCGCTTCGGACAGGTCGGGTTGGGTGTCTTGCAGCAATACGCCCGCCAGCAGTTTCAGGCTGGCGAGGTCGAAGTGGCTGCTGGCGGCGGCCAGGTCCAGCACCGATTGTTCGTTCGACAGTTGCACCAGCGTCACGGCGAGCGGATTCGTCCAGTCGCGGGCCTGCGCGGCAAGGCGGGTCAGCTCGATTTCCTGTTCGGCGCAGCTGTGCTGACGCAAGTCCTGAACCGTCACGGCCAGTGCGCAGTTGTCGTGAATCACTTGCACCGGGTGGCGCAAGCCCGGCACCGGTGTCAGGTGCGTGCGCAGGATTTCACTGTCGGCCATCAATGTCAGTAGACGGCTGTTCAGTGCATCGACGTCCACCGGCCGGGATAACGACCACTGCAAATGGCAACTGAACGAGTGTTCGACCGCGTCGTTGATGTGCGGGTACACCGATGCCTGTTGCGGCGAAATACGAAAACCTTGAAGTCCGCTCATGTTCAACTCGACTAAAAATGGGGCTTGAAACTGGGGCACGACAGCGGCGCCGAGGCTCGCCGAACAGATGTCAGGCAAGCCTCTGGCGAGCAACTGGTGCACCCCCGTTGAAAGTCAGACGGCAACGTCACTCTGCAGCAGGGCTTCGGCCATGCCGGTCATGATTGCGCGCTTGCCGGTGAAGGGTTCACGACCGTGTACCGCGAGCATGTTGTCGATGAACAACACGTCGCCCTGTTGCCAACTGAACCGCACCAGCGAGTCGAGGTAGGCTGCTCGCAGGGACTCCAGTACTTGCGGTTCGATCGGTTCGCCGTCGCCATAAAAGGTGTTGGTGGGCAGGTCGAGGTCGTTGAAGTTGCTTTGTAGCGAGTCGCGGATCGCCGGGGGCAGGGTGCTGATGTGGAAGAAGGTCGCGTGGTTGAACCAGACTTCTTCACCGGTACGCGGGTGACGCACCAACGCCGGCCCGCGCTGGCGGGTGCGCAAGCGGTTGTTTTCTTTCCATTCCACTTCGATGCCAACGCTGGCGCAGTAGGCTTCCACTTCGCTGCGGTCTTCGGACTGGAACACGGTCTGCCACGGAAGGCCGAATCCGTCGCCGTAATTGCGAACGTACAGCACACCTTTTTCACGGAAACGTGCTTCGATCTCGGGGCTGATGCTCGCCTTCACGGCACGAGTCGAGCCGATCGGCGTTTCGCCACCGGTTTCGGACGGGATATGGCAATAGAAGAACAAACGCAGCGGAAAGCGTGGCGAATAGGAGTGTTCGTTGTGCGGGAAAATCATCTGGTCGGCCGGGTAATCGGTCGAGGTGTAGATGTTGCCGCCGACCCGGGTGCGCGGCGAGGCGCGGAACATGTATTCCAGCGCGCCGGGGGAGAGGGCGGCGATCACCTGATCGAATTGCTCCACGGACAATACGGAGAAACCGCGAAACAGCAGGGCGCCGTATTGCAGCAGTTTCTTCTCCAGGCTTTCACGTTCCCGGGTTGCCCAGGCAACCAGGTCGACGCCGCTGACCGCCGGTTCGATCACCAGCGGCAAGGCGTGGTCGGGGCTGAGTAAACGCTCGCTGACCAGTTGCTGTTCCGAGACGTTCATGGCTTTGCGGCGCACAGTGCCGAGGGCGCGAGACGATGGGGGCACGATAGACATAAAGGCATCCAACTCGGTTAAAGGGTCAAGGAACGACGTTTGGTTTGCATCAGTTGACTGCGCCCGGCCAGGGCTTGGGACTGCTGGCGTTCGCGCTGGAACGTTCGATCCCATGCGTCGAGGCGTTCGGCCAGTGCCGGCAGCGGCTCGTCCAGTAGGTTGAGGGTTTCGTCCAACAGACGTGTCCACAGATGTTGCAGGCGCAAGGCGCGATCCTGATCGAAGCAGTCGCCGCGATATTTGAGGGTTGCGTCGATGCCTTCAGTGCCGTGCACCAGATCAAGTACCAGGTGGAAATCGCCCGGTGCCTGCGCCACGTCCAGCGCGGTCATGTGCGCACCAGCGATATCGGTCGGTGTTACCCGCGATGGTTGATAGTTGAGCTTGACCTGGAACAGCGGCGAGTGACCGGAGCGGCGCTCCGGTGCCAGTGCCGACACCACCAGATCGAAAGGCAGACCCTGATGGGCGTAGGCCTGCCGCGCGCCATCGCGGACCCGCTCAAGAAAACCGGCCAGGGTCGGCTCGCCGCGCAGGTCGCAGCGCAGGGTCAACTGGTTGACGAAGAAACCGATGACGTCGTTGTGTTCCGCCAACGGCCGGCCGCTGACATCGGTACCCAGCAGAAATTGCTCCTGGCCACCCAATTGCTTGAGCACCAGTTGAT